>NZ_JBFTQB010000831.1:0-4946 GCF_056398785.1 Paenibacillus sp. 01T422
CTATTACAGAAAGGGCGGGATGAAAACGATGATCGTCTTAGGCGGTAATATGTACGATGATTCAACTATTGAGCATTTTTTGAAAGATGCAGCAGCTATTGGGTATGAGGGTGTCGAGATTCGTGGAGTTGGTGAATTGAAAGATGGTCATATCTCGCAAGAACGAGCGGAGCAGATTAAAAGCTTGCTTGCAGGATATCGTCTTACTCCGATCAATCTTTCGTTATTTGTTGGGAATTTTGCTTGTAATACGGAAGAGGAAAATCAAACGGAGTTTCTGAAGTGGGAGCGTTATCTCAATTTTGCCTCGACGATTGGATGCGGCATGATGCGATTGAATCCAGGCTTCCAGCATTCTGATGAGGTGTCCAAGGAAGATTTTGCGAAGTCGGTGAAGTGGTTTCAACAATGTGCGGATGCGGCAAGCAATCGAAATATCCGGGCAGTTATTGAAATGCACCATGGCACGCTTTGTGATGATGCCGATTCCTCACTCACTTTTGTTGAAGCCGTAGGACGCAGTAATGTTGGTCTGATCATGGACCCAGTCAACTTGTATCAGGTTCCAACGGAGTATGGGATAGAAACCATTAAACGTTTGAAACCATACCTTTTCAATGTTCATATTAAGGATATTGTGAAATTGCAAGGAAACCAGTATCCATGGGCTTTCGAATATAGTGATTATGTGCCGCACATCGGTCGATACCATAGGGTCATACCAAAGATGAGCAAGCAAGAAGATCAATACTTTTGTCACCGACTTATCAATCAGGGTGGAATTGATTGGTACGAAGTGTTCCGAGGGCTGGAACAAATCGGGTACAGTGGTTACCTCACGGTTGAAAGCGTGAGCAAGCCGGGCTCCGATCTTCCCGTACATACCGAATTAGCTCAGCAATGCTACAACGATGTGCAGCACCTGCTTAGCGTCACAAAATCTAACGTTAACGTATAAAAATCGTTGAGGAGTGTAGGCTGCTGTGGAACAATCGGAAAAACCTTATTCGTTTTCACTGTTTGTGAAGCATTGGAAAGATAAAACAGCTCCCGAGCTGGCCAGCTTTGTAAGCCGCATTGGATTTGACGGCATTGAACTTCCGATTCGAGAGGGATTTCAGGTAGAGCCTGAGACAGCTCGGAAAACACTGCCGGAATTTGCAAAGCAGCTAAACGAGCAGGGGGTCCAAATTTATAGCGTTGCGGCGTCAACCGATGAATCGATATTCGCCGCATGTTCGGAAGCGGGGGTACCGCTGATCCGCATCATGGTCAATATCGATCCGGATGGCTATAAGGCGACGGAAGAGAGGACCAAGCGGAAGCTGGAAGCGCTTGTCCCGCTTTGCGCTAAGTATGGAGTGAAGGTAGGCATCCAGCAGCATTACGGAAACTATATCATCGATTCGAATGGCATTATGCAGTTGATGAATCCATTAAACCCTGATCATATCGGCGTAGTCTGGGATGCTGCACACGACGCATTCGCGGGACAGCAGCCTGAATATGGATTGGACATTGTTTGGTCCCATCTGACCATGGTGAATTTGAAAAATGGCTATTTTATGCGAAGCAATGGACCCGAGGCCGAAACAGCGGAGTGGAAGCGGCATTTTACGACAGGGCGGCACGGTATGGCACACTGGCCGAGGATTGCAAGCTATGTGAAAGAACGAAACTATACTGGCGTCATCTGTTTGACGGCAGAGTACACGGATTTGGCAAACAAAGACCGCTACATCACCGAAGATCTTGCTTATGCGAAGTCGCTTTTTAAGTAAAGGGAGGTGCAGTACCAATGGCAGCTCAGAGTGAAGTGCATATGGGGAGTATCCCGGAGGTTGTCCCGCAAAGCAGATGGAAACATGTGCTGCATGGACTTAGACGAGACAAATTTCTGTATGTGTTAATTGCTCCAGGTTTATTATTTTTCCTGATATTTAAATATGTCCCAATGTGGGGAGTCGTCATCGCCTTCCAAGATTACTCCCCCTATATGGGGGTATCGGGAAGCCCTTGGGTTGGTTTTGAGCATTTTATCCGTTTTTTCTCCAACCAGGACTTCTACCTATTATTCCGAAATACGATGGCTATCAGTTTGTTGAGTCTGGTGTTCTTTTTTCCGCTGCCGATTTTACTGGCCTTATTATTGAATGAACTGCGCAATGAAGTTTACAAGAAATGGATTCAATCGATCGTCTACATGCCACACTTTCTATCGTGGGTTATTATCGCAGGAATTACATTTTTGTTGTTATCGCAATCTTCTGGAATTATCAATAAGATGTTAGTTAGTTTAGGGGCTGCGAAATACGACTTTTTAACGAACGAAAATAACTTCTGGATCCTGCTTACGATACAGAACGTCTGGAAAGAGGCTGGATGGGGAACGATCATTTTCCTTGCTGCTGTTGCGGGTGTTGATCCTGGACTGTATGAAGCGGCCAAAATGGACGGAGCAGGCCGGTTTCGGCAAGCTTGGCACGTAACGCTGCCTGCGATTCGAAGTGTCATTATCATTTTGTTCATTCTCAAGCTCGGGCACATTATGGATGTTGGATTCGAGCAAGTATTTCTGATGATGAACGGTGCCGTTTCCAATGTGGCAGATGTATTTGAAACGTATGCCTACCGTCTTGGTATTCAACAGGGACAGTTCAGCTTCAGTACCGCCGTCGGTTTGTTTAAATCTGTGGTTGGATTGATTCTTGTTATTGCAGCCAATAAGCTGGCTAAACGATTTGGTGAAGAAGGCGTATACTGATCTCCGCAAATAGGGGAAACGGGGTGAGAATAATGAATCGAAGATTAGGCGACCGCCTATTCGATACGATGAATATAATCGTACTCGGCATGATAGCAATCATTACGATTTTTCCGCTTTATTATGTCTTTGTTGTTTCGTTTACTGATCCAGCAGGCAGGGAAGAAGACTGATCATGTTATTAATTCTAATCACCCTTTTGTTCAGTCCAGGACTGATCCCGCCCTACTTGCTGGTTCGTGACTTAGGATTGATTAACAGCGTCTGGTCATTAATTCTACCGGTGCTGACAAGCGGGTGGTACGTTATCCTCATGAAAAGCTTCTTTGACAGCATTCCTGTTGAATTAGAAGAATCCGCCATCATTGACGGATCAACGGATATTGGCGTTTTCTTTCGAATTGTCCTTCCTCTATCGCTTCCTGCGCTTGCTGCTTTTGGATTATTCTATGCAGTGGCGTACTGGAACACTTTCTTTAGTGCGGTTCTATACATCAATGATTACACCAAGTGGCCACTCCAGCTCGTGCTCCGCAATATGTTAATCGATTCATCGACTCAAGCTGGGGGATCGGCTGCTGCAGAGATGATGGCGGAACAAAGCATCCCTACCGAAACTTTAAAAATGGCAGCTGTCGTTATTGCGACGTTACCCATCCTGTGTGTTTATCCGTTCCTGCAAAAGCATTTTGCCAAAGGCGTCATGCTGGGTTCGGTGAAAGGATAATCTTTTTAAAATGAATGAGGAGGGTTCGTATGAAAGAAAATGAGAGGTCAATGACGAGCAAAGCGGTGCCTGTATCGCTAGCCTTCATGATGGTAGCATCGGTCCTGTCGGCTTGCTCTGGCGGAGCAGCACCAGCTTCAACAACGGGAACAGGAGCGGCTGCGGACAGCGGTCCACCAACAGAAATTAGCATTTTTACAGAGTTTAGCACACCGGAACCACCAGCGGCTGATAATCCAGTAACCAAGGAATTCGAGAAGCGTACCAATACCAAGTTGACGATTACCTGGGCATCTCCTAATGCGTGGGAAGAGAAACAGAACGTCATGCTGGCTTCAGGCGACATGCCTGATTTGATGAAAATCAAAGACATGAAGCAAACGCAGGCAATCACGATGATCAAGCAAGGTGCTTTCTGGGATCTGACGCCATATTTGAAGGATTATAAAAATTTGTCGGCCTATCCGAAAGAAATTATGGACAGTGTCAAAGTTAATGGCAAACAATATATTCTGCCGTCTGTACGACCTCTTCATGGAAGCAGTTTTTTTAATATCCGCCAAGATTGGTTGGATAACGTAGGGCTGAAGATGCCGCATACAATGGATGAATTCTATACCGCTTTGAAAGCTTTCGTCGAGAAAGATCCCGATAAGAACGGCAAGGCGGATACCTACGGATATAACGGAAAGAACTGGGAGAAAGTGATTGATATTTTTAATAAAAGTAATGGCAAGTGGAAAGAACAAGACGGCAAACTGGTGGACACTGATCTGGAACAAGGGACCAGAGAAGGACTTGTTTATCTGAACAAGATGTACAAGGATAAAATATTGCCTGAAGACTTCGTTGCTATGAAAACAACTGACTTTGAAAACATGGCGAAAGCTGGTAAAGTTGGTGTTCAAGTGGATACCACAGAGGGGGTTTTCCGGGCCACGGAAGGTGCGCAAAAGCTGGATCCGAAAGCGGATTTCGTCGCTATGACTTATCTGGAAAGCTCAGCGGGTAAAATGGTTCCTACTGGTTCTGGATTTGCAGGACTATACGTGATCCCGAAAAAAGTCCCTGAAGCCAAAATGAAGAAAATTCTCGCTTTGATGGATTACGGCGCATCCGAGGAAGGTTTCGAATTGGCTTGTTATGGTCTCAAGGATATCCACTTCACCGTGGTGGACGGTTTCAAAACAGCGACAGAGCAAGCCGTTAAAGATAGTGTATCGCAAAGCTCATTTGGTAAAATCTTCGAAAGATTCGATCCTTACTTATGGGCTTATCGCGTAGGCATGCCGAAAGCGACCTTCGAGCGAAACAAAAAAATCGTGGATGAACGTGCAAATTACGGAGTACCTGATGTTTCGATTGGTCTGATGTCCGATATTGACTTGAAAATGGGACCAGACTATAAGAAAAAGATGGATGATATGAAGGTCAAAGTGATTATGGGGAAAGAGC
>NZ_JBFTQB010000832.1:0-2919 GCF_056398785.1 Paenibacillus sp. 01T422
GTGTCATTCTATACGCCGTATTAGGGAAGCTTTCGGATTTAGTCGCCAAGTTTTTCGAGAATCGCTGGTTGAAATGGCATCACAATTATATTCACAAAGCTTAAAAAGGAGGGGATTCTTATGAGTAAGGTTGGAGGTACTCAGCTTCATATTCGAAACGTGAACAAGTCTTTTGGTGCAACACGAGTGCTCTCAGGTATTGATCTAAACATTAAGCAAGGAGAATTTGTTGCGATTGTGGGCCGCAGCGGATGCGGCAAAAGCACGCTACTCCGCCTTATAGCAGGCTTGGATGAGGCGACGAGTGGAGCCATTATGCTAGATGCTCAAGGCATTCAAGGCGTGCACAAAGACACGCGTGTGCTTTTTCAAGAACATCGGCTCCTTCCCTGGAAAAAGAATATAGATAATGTTCGGATTGGGATTAAATCCGGTGATAAGGAGATTGCTTTTAAGGCGCTGCAGCAAGTTGGTCTTGAACATAAAAAGGATGACTGGCCAGCTGTGCTGTCTGGAGGACAACGACAAAGGGTGGCACTTGCTAGGGCGCTAGCCGGAAATCCAAGGTTGCTGCTTTTAGATGAGCCGCTAGGCGCCTTGGATGCGTTAACCCGCATTGAAATGCAGCAGCTTATCGAGCAGCTTTGGCTGGAGAAGCAATTCACAGTTTTGCTTGTCACACATGATGTAAGTGAAGCCGTAGCGTTAGCGGACAGAGTCATTGTTATCGAAGATGGAAAGATAGGGCTGGATTTGAAAATATCGCTTGCCAGACCAAGGGAGCATGATAGCGGTTTTGCTTATTTTGAGAAAGTTATTTTGGATCGATTGCTCGTGAAACAACCCTTTGAGACAGCGAAAACTGCTGCGGAAGCTTTTTCAATTTAGTGAAGTAGAGAAAACGAGGAGTTAAGGGAGGCTTATAAGATGGCTCAATTTGATTTGCAATTACAGGCGGATGTACTCATTATCGGTGGCGGGCCTTCGGGAGCATGGGCGGCGATTACAGCTGCCAAAGAAGGAGCTAAGGTAGTACTCGTGGATAAAGGTTATTGCGGCACGAGCGGTGCAACAGCGCCATCGGGAACAGGGTTGTGGTATGTCAATCCAACCGCCGAAGAGCGTGAAGCAGCGATGAAGAGCAGAGAGGCGCTTGGGGGATATCTCGCGGATCGCGGTTGGATGAAGAGGGTATTAAATCAAACATATAGCAATACGAATCAAATTGCAGCATGGGGGTACCCGTTCCCGCTGGACGAAACAGGTACTTCACATCGGAAAAGTCTGCAAGGACCCGAATACATGCGTTTAATGCGCAAACAGGTGCAGAAAGCGGGTGTTCGCATTCTCGACCACAGTCCCGCGCTGGAGCTGCTCGCCGATGAGCATGGTGTGGCAGGAGCAACCGGAGTGAACAATCAAACCAAAGACACATGGCGCGTTGATGCTGCATCGGTCGTCATTGCAACAGGCGGCTGCGCGTTTCTAAGTAAGGCGCTCGGCACGAATGTATTAACCGGCGACGGGTACTTGCTTGCCGCAGAGGCTGGAGCGAGCTTATCCGGGATGGAGTTCTCCACGGCTTACTCGTTAGCGCCAGCATTTTCTCCAGTAACCAAATCAGCCTTCTATACTTGGGCCACGTTTTATTATGAGGATGGCACGGTAATTGAAGGGGCTGGCTCGCAGAGAGGTCGTTCAGTCATTGCCAAAACGCTGCTGACGCAACCTGTTTTTGCACGCATAGATAAAGCGGATGAAATTATCAAAAAGGCGATGAGACAGGCTCAACCCAACTTCTTTTTATCCTTTGATCGCTTGGGCATTGACCCTTTCACACATAAGTTTCCGGTGACGCTGAGATTCGAAGGGACCGTGCGGGGAACCGGCGGGATTCATATTATTGATGAAACATGCGCGACGGAAGTACCTGGCCTTTATGCGGCAGGAGATGCCGCGACGAGGGAGCTAATTTGCGGTGGATTTACGGGCGGCGGCAGCCACAATGCGGCTTGGGCGATGTCATCGGGCTATTTCTCAGGTGAGGCAGCAGCCAAATATGCGCTTAAATTAGGCGTAGGGGCTAGCGATCGCAAAGCCAAAGGTTTATCAGAAGCGACTGGCGTTCCGACTCAGGCAACGACGAAAGCGGGAGCACTTGATACGCAAGAAATTATCAAAGCGGTTCAAGATGAAGTCTTCCCATATGACCGCAACTGGTTCCGGACAKGGGAGGGTTTGCAGAGCTCTCTGGGGCGCTTGGATCACCTGTGGAATGAACTGAAACAGGGCATTCAAGCCAGGGATGGCAATGTCGTTCGTGTTCGCGAAGCAGCAGCCATGACAGCTACGGCGAGATGGATGTATACCAGCGGGCTAGACCGCAAGGAAACGCGAGGCATGCATCGCCGTGAAGATTTCCCGCGTATCGATGAGAATCAGAAATACCGCATTAAGAGCGGTGGTTTGGATAAAACATGGGCGAAGCCTTTAGTGGATGGAGCCCAGCCAAAGGTGATTAAGGAGGCTGTTGTGTAATGATAGAACTTTTAAGTAAAGATCGCTGCATAAGCTGCAATCAGTGCGTTTCCGTATGCCCGACGAATGTGTTTGAAAAGGTCCAGGGAGATATTCCTGTCATCGCCAGACAGTCGGATTGCCAGAGCTGCTTCATGTGCGAATTATATTGCCCGACAGACGCCTTGTATGTATCACCAGTGGCTGAAGAAAAGACGAAAGTCGACGAAGGCGAGTTAGTTCAAGATGGCATAATGGGCAGTTACAAACAGAACGTGGGCTGGGGCAAAGGCAGAGTTTCCACCGCCTCTTCCGACGGTTCGTATATCATTTTCCAACGGATGCACGCGTCGCATTAATTTATTTATCACTCATTTTATTTACTACTTAGGGGGTCAACAC
>NZ_JBFTQB010000833.1:0-2917 GCF_056398785.1 Paenibacillus sp. 01T422
AATGCAAGTGGTGAAATTCGGGGTGTTAGTGCTGGTACGGCAAAAATCTCGGCTGTCGCGAAAGATGGAAGCGGACTTAATGCGACCTCCGTCGTTTCTGTTATCCAACCTGGCTTGAATATCACAGGTCCGACAGAAGTAGCAGTTGGATTAATCGCGTAGTTTACAGTCACAGGACTATTAACTTCAATTTTTTCAGCTGACACTGTTCGATCTGGCGTTAAACCAGTAGAGGTAATGACTTTGACGGCAACTTCTTTTGTTTCTAGAGCACCTGCGGCGTCTTTCGTTGAGACTGAGATTGTCAAATCTCCGCCGCTTGCGGCTAGAGGATTAGGGAAAGTTTTGGTGATTGTCTCACCCTTATTTGTCTCCRTATCCGCTAAAACTTTGACAGCTTGATTAGTGCCTGAACTGTCTTTGTAATTAAAGGTAATGGATGAGGTAACTTTTTTATCATTTAAATCCAAATCGTCGGGTTTGAAGCTGACAGAAATTGAACTATTCGCTGAAATGTAATTCTTTAGTGATTCATTGAAAGCTGCTGGAGATATGATATCCAAAGTAGGCTTATGATTCGAACCGATGAAGGCTCTGTACATGGTGTTTACGAACAGTTTTTGTTCCCAATCTGGGAAGGAACTGTTTTTACTTGTGTTTACGAAATTATGACCTGTCCCCGAATAAGTTACATTCCCTTTGGAGTAGGTGTAATAGTGATTCCAGCTATCTTCAACGTCACGCACACTCCCATTGATGTTATACCATGGAATAACCTTTGGATCGTTCAGATCCAGCCTGAAATACTGATCATGTGTCGTTGCCACAGATGGTGTCATTTCACTTATAAAGAAAGGAAATTCGGTTAGTAAACCTTCATTTATTTTTACAGTGGACGTTGATGTGTTCGGGGCATTAAGTCCCATATTCGTCATCGGACCGATTTGACCTGTGTCTGCTTGGAAGTTAGTGATCCAGGTTTGATTCCCTTGATAAACGGTATCGTGGGTGAACATAACGCCTTGACCTGTAGCGATAAATGATTTAACAGCAGAAGCTGCTGTTGCAGAAATGTCTGCAGTCCCGTTATAAGAATCGTTAAAACCGAAAATCAACATATCGTATTTGCTATTTAAAGTTTTGTATTCCGTTGAGTTAAACGTATTGAAATCGATAACTGAGATGTTGATATCATAGTCGTCCGAATGTAAATAATTTTGTTTCAAGTTTGATTCTAAAAGTAGGCTGCTAGTCTTGCTAGTCGACTGCGAATTTGGAATAACTTGCAGGACCTTTATGGTTGGCGATTGGTCTTTATAACGGAAAACGCCTGCAGCGGAATCCTTCAGTTTTCCAGTACTGGTTTGATCAACGAGCTCTAGACGCCAGTAGTAAAGTCCAGAGTAACCTTTTGGAAGTGTGAAGCTTATTGTATTGTTGGTGTGTGAAGTTACCGGCATTGTTTGAACTAAGTTGGATGCATCAAATTTTAAGACACTGTCCACACCCAAGTACAAATTAGCTACTAAATTACGTTGATCGATATTTCTAACATTAGATACATTAAATGTATATGTTAAAGTATCGCCTGCTTTATACTTGGTGTCACGATTTGTGCTTACTGTGTAGTCTGTTGGTTTGCTTGTCAGATTGAGCTGAGGTCGAACATTGGCATTTGCAAGCAAGTTGGTTTTGGCGATAAATGTTGAAGAAGTGCTTATATCAGTCTCATTTACAAAAATCACATTACTCTTTGGTGTTGTTGTAGAGTAGGGGTTAAACAAATTGTATAAATTACCGTTAGATTTCGTACCATTGCTGTTCAAGTATTCTTGATACAGCGCACCTCGTTTCGTGGATGAATCGCTATAAACAATTACAGGTAGTCCTTTATTTATGTATTTGTCCGTAATTTCAGTTGCTTTAAGAGATGTAATGTCATTCTCAAGGTATCTTGTATTGTGGTTTTGCCCAGTCTCTGAGGTTGGATTAAATAAGCTTTTACCAAAGTAGATCGCATCATACTTGCCATCCAGCTCTTCACGGAGTGCAACAAATTTCTTGATACTCATCGTTTCTATTGTGAAACCGGAGTTTGTTCCTAATTTTGAAGCTAAATCCGAAACTATAGCATTAGCATCTCCGCTGGAAGGTTTGTCCAGATCTTTGATTTCCAAAATTTTTAACGGTTTGGTGAGATCAAAGTAGGAAATTTGAAACTTCGTAAGCGTAGAGGTGGGACTGCTTTGTTCTACATTTATCTCACCGCTGCTATCATTCTCTAAACTGAGGTAGTAACTTTTGAGATTTCCCGTTGGTTGGAAAGACACAGTTGAATCTGAATTAGTGATCATTTTAAACTTTTGCTTGCTACCTATTGTCTGGGATGAAGCTACCAAGGTATCTTCTTTATCAGACCCAACAGTCACGTATTTAGAATTTGCTCTTGATTTCAAAACATAGCTACCATCCCCCTGATCAACCAAATCAAACAAATCGGATACCCAAGGGTTCGTCTTATTGGCATAAAGTGAAGCATTGTTGCTCGTATCTGTCGTAATGAACTTGTTGTTATTTACAGATTTCAGTGCCACGGTTACGGTATCTCCGGCAGCCGCTAGAGCTGTTTGGCTCGTTAGATCTGTGAACCCGAACCATGATATTGCCATGGATGTGATCAGTAAAATACTGATCCTTTTTTGTATGGCTGAAAACATACATCTCTCTCCTCCCTTAGACTTAAATGTCATATATATTGTATGAGACTATTTTACTACTTTTTAGTCCTAGAAATATACAGTTTGTGTATATGATATCGAAAATATTTTAGGAAAGTATAAGGAAGTTGACGAAAAATACATAATTTTAATGATTTTTTTTAAGAGGAATATCCGAGCTAGTAGGCGAATTGTAACGT
>NZ_JBFTQB010000834.1:0-2916 GCF_056398785.1 Paenibacillus sp. 01T422
ACGTAGGAGTCAGCAACCGCCTTGTCGCCTTCCGACAGCTTACCCTCCGTTACGGCTTCCCCAAGGAGCAAATTCATATTCTCTGTTGAAAAGCCTTTTGGCACAGGCGCCCACACATTAAGCAGCGCTTTTCCTGATGGAGAAATCTTGTTCTTCACTTCCGCAACAGAAGCTGGGAAGACGGTTCCGTCTGGTGACCGGAAGTTCGCGACAAGCTTGGAAGGATTCGTGAATCTTTTCTCTAGGTTAGTCACCTCAACCATAGTTGAGTACATAATACTCGTTTTGTCCTCATAGGTCGATACGTTCCTAATCGCATACTTGGCTTTGCGTCCGACTTCAGTCGACGAGTAGGATTCGCCTAACCCAATGAAAGGAACAGCTTGAAGCTCAGCTTGTGTCGAGAACTCCAGCACATCCGTTGCTGTAGTACTCGTAGTGTCAGTACCCGTAGCAGGCGTCTCTCCCTCATTCTCTTGAAGGACAAGCTTCACGTGTGAGAACTCATACGTATACGGCAATTTGCCGGCAAGCTGCAGATTAACGCTTGTACCCGCTCCAAGCCCAATCACCTTAGCTGTCTGGATTAGCTTCGCATCGATTTTGACGGCATCATCCAGTAGGAAGTAACCGGACAATTTCGGAATTGGCAGAGCCTCATCTCCTTTATTGCTAAGAACCAAATCGGYCGTCAATAGATCTTGATCCTCCCAAGGAAGACGATGAAGACCGCCCAGCTGAGCTGTGTAAACACMCGACTTATTGGTGAAAGAATACTCTTTGCCAATGGATCCACCTTCTTGAGAACTTACTACTGGAAGTTGAAAATTCGCAACGGCTACATTAAGCTTCAAATCCGCAATCGTGTCCGCAATGGCCAGCTGCCAAGCATCCGCGGTTACCGCTACCGGAATGGAACCGGAGAGTTGAATTTCTTTGCTCTCTTTTGGATTAATTTTCAAATCCTTCAGCCCTTTAGCTTCCAATGGATACAAGAGCCCATCCTGTGTCCTTATTGAGAATAGGTAAGCCGGAATAGTCACAGCATGACTGCCTGCATTCTCTAACGTCAGATAAACCGTGGGAACATGATATTTCTCATTTTTGTTACTGACGAACTTTTTAATAGAAGCACGTACTTCAACTCCGCCTACAGAAATGGTGCCTGTACCATCAGACGGAATGACATCTGTATAATTATCCGGTACAGCTACTTCTCCAAGCACTCGTTCGAAATTCGTTTGGCTAAAGTCCCACTTAATAAATTGGACAACGAGGTCCTGCAGATTCGTAGTAGAATTCACCGTCGCGTAGAACGTTAAATCGGTTGTAGAACCGGGGGCTACCCGGTTCTTATCCTTATCAGCAGGCAGCAAGCGCGCTGAGTATTGATTTCCTGATTTACTTTTCAGCCTAGCCCAGTAATCAATAAATTGCAGCTCATTGCTACCTTCGTTATGAATCGTAATCGTGAAAGTTGCGATCTTGCCGCTTTGATCAGGTAAAACATGAATCTGCTTTAATTCAAAATAGCTATTATTCGTTATCGGCACCTTACCTATCGCCATTGTTATCGCAGTTGGACTGCCGTCAGCCCAAACGGGCGTTATAGCGCCAAATGCCATTGTAGCAGACAAAGCAATCGTGGCCGCATATTTGTAGCCAAACTTGATCTTCATGATGTAAAAGGCCTCCTTCATGGTTTATAACTGTCATCTTATATTGGATCTTATTAACCCGCAGGCACAGCTTGCATAGTCATAGGATTCGGCTGTGCACCTGGATTTTCCTTCATTTGCTTAAGCATCGCATCACCTTGCGTTTGCCACTGTTTGAGCGCCTCGCGAGCCGTCGATTTTCCTTGTAGAACACTGTTAAACAATTGATGGCCAATTTCTTGAACCTGATAAATGTTCGGCTTATCGCGATAAATTTTCATGTTATTATCAAGTGGTGCAGGAATAACATTATAAAATGCTTCCATGTGGAATTCCTGGCCGTCTTTAGGCTTCAAATATTTGGAACGTGCAACTAAATTATAAGAGCTGTACGATTTCAGTTTTGCCCAGTCATCGCCATTCACGAATTTAATGAATTTCCAGGCATCTTCTGGATTCTGCGCTTTCGCATTAATCCCCATTATACCATTCATATAAATGGAACCGCCTACGCCTTTAGCTTCAGGATGAGAAGGAATCGTTACAACATCCCAATCAATTGGCGTAAACCCTTTGTAGCTGGCAGCGTTTTTGTTCGCATTCGTAATTTGTTGAATTTGACCATAATTGATAATTCCCATCGCCAAGCGGTTCGACATGAAATCATCATAGGCGAAAGGATTTTCTTGATCGAATTTCCGATTCATTCCCTTTTGTGGATCCATAAGCTCAGGGAACACATTATCTTTTTGCAGCTGTGCCATTTTCGTCCATACTTTTTCCCATTGATCCGTATCCACCGTCATCTGCTCTCCAGCATCATCATACATTTTGAGTTGAAGAGGAGCTGTGTACATTTGCATGCCATAGAACAAATCGCCTTGAGCTTGTGTTGAGAATGAGAAGCCGTTCAAACGGTTCTCCCCTTCCCCTTTGGTAAGCCGCTTGGAAAGATCAAAAATCTCATCCCACGTCATCCCATCTTTCGGAAAATCAACACCAGCATCCCCGAACATTTTCTTATTATAAATCAGTGCAGAGGACGAGAAGGTTGGAGCAAGTGCATACAGCTTACCGCTACCAGCATTTTTGATGCCATCAATGACAGCAGGTACAATGCCTGTTGTATCGAATTTATCTTTCGTAATCAGCGGATCCAGTTGAGTCAACATATTGCTTTCAATAATGTCAGGCAACTGTTCAAAACCTACCATCACGACATCCGGAGGGTTATCACCCTGCATGACCTCTTTCAGCT
>NZ_JBFTQB010000835.1:0-3792 GCF_056398785.1 Paenibacillus sp. 01T422
TCGGTGGGGTAACCCGCAAGGGAGCCAGCCGCCGAAGGTGGGGTAGATGATTGGGGGGGGTAACCCGCAAGGGAGCCAGCCGCCGAAGGTGGGGTAGATGATTGGGGTGAAGTCGTAACAAGGTAGCCGTATCGGAAGGTGCGGCTGGATCACCTCCTTTCTATGGAGACTCGGGTCTGAGAACGACCCAGTCAAGTGTGCTTAGCACACAAATCGCTTACTCACTCGTGTTCAGTTTTGAAAGGTTAATCCTTTCAGGCAAGTTCGTTGAAATAACGGGAAAACGTACAGTTAAWTCCGTGTTKGKTAGATTGAAAGTGAGTTTAACAGGAAAAAGTAACGTTAATGAAGCTGGATTSGCTCCTTATAGGGCAAATGAGAGYAATTAACGGTAGAAATTCCAGTTAAACAGTGATTTCAGTCGATGGGCATTGAAATTAGCGGTAGAAAATYCTGYTAAATAGGCAAATTTGTTGCATTTGTTGACAACCAACATCGCYTTGCGTATGTAACGGTTRCAACGATTGTTCCTTGAAAACTAGATAACGAAACAGTTGCAATTCACCTTTGCGAAGCACAGGCTGGATTGTCAACAAAAAACGTAAAGTAAGAACTTAGGTTGTGTAACCTTCGGGTTGCACAGMAATCTTTAAATGTTTTTTTCTAGGTTAAGCTAGAAAGAGCACACGGAGGATGCCTAGGCACTAGGAGCCGAAGAAGGACGTGGCGAACGACGAAATGCCTCGGGGAGCCGTAAGCAGGCTTTGATCCGGGGATGTCCGAATGGGGGAACCCAGCTGGATTCCGTCAGTAGCGGCGAGCGAAAGCGGAATAGCCCAAACCAAGGAGCTTGCTCCTTGGGGTTGTAGGACCTCGATATGGGGTTAGTTYGGTAGGCGAAGTGATCTGGAAAGGTCCGGCATAGAAGGTAAAAGCCCTGTAGCCCAAATCGAACGAATCYCCTAGAGGTATCCTGAGTACGGCGGGTCACGTGAAACCCCGTCGGAATCCGGCAGGACCATCTGCCAAGGCTAAATACTCCCTAGTGACCGATAGTGAAGCAGTACCGTGAGGGAAAGGTGAAAAGCACCGCGGAAGCGGAGTGAAAAAGAACCTGAAACCGTGTGCTTACAAAAAGTCAGAGCACTCTMTATGTGTGATGGCGTGCCTTTTGTAGAATGAACCGGCGAGTTACGTTCCCGTGCGAGGTTAAGTCGAARAGACGGAGCCGCAGCGAAAGCGAGTCTGAATAGGGCGCTTKAGTACGTGGACGTAGACCCGAAACCGTGTGATCTACCCCTGTCCAGGGTGAAGGTGAGGTAACACTCACTGGAGGCCCGAACCCACGCATGTTGAAAAATGCGGGGATGAGGTGGGGGTAGCGGAGAAATTCCAATCGAACTCGGAGATAGCTGGTTCTCCCCGAAATAGCTTTAGGGCTAGCCTCGGATGTTGAGTTGTGGAGGTAAAGCACTGATTGGGTGCGGGGCCCGCCAAGGGTTACCAAGTCCAGTCAAACTCTGAATGCCACAAACTTAAATCCGGGAGTCAGACAGTGAGTGCTAAGATCCATTGTCAAAAGGGAAACAGCCCAGACCATCAGCTAAGGTCCCCAAGTGTGTGTTAAGTGGGAAAGGATGTGGAGTTGCACAGACAACCAGGATGTTGGCTTAGAAGCAGCCACCATTGAAAGAGTGCGTAATAGCTCACTGGTCGAGTGACTCTGCGCCGAAAATGTAACGGGGCTAAACACGCCACCGAAGCTATGGCTTGCATCGCCTTCACTGCGTCTTTGAAACTCGTGGGTAGCCACGGGACATTAGCCAGAATCTACCTTTAAGTTGAGATACTTTAATCTTCGATTAAAGATCCCTATATTAGGTTATTCAAGATTCTGGCCAAATGATCCCTGCTAAACACGCTGCTTCGAAGCTGGAGTGAAGGCGGTGCATGGGTAGGGGAGCGTTGTATGTACGTTGAATTCTGACCGTAAGGACAGGTGGAGCGCATACAAGTGAGAATGCCGGTATAAGTAACGAAAAGATCAGTGAGAATCTGATCCGCCGAAAACCTAAGGGTTCCTGAGGAAGGCTCGTCCGCTCAGGGTAAGTCGGGACCTAAGGCGAGGCCGAAAGGCGTAGTCGATGGACAACAGGTGGAAATTCCTGTACCACCGTAGCCGTTATGAGCAATGGAGTGACGCAGAAGGATAGTGACGCAGACTGATGGATGTCTGTCCAAGCAGTGAGGCTGGTTAGTAGGCAAATCCGCWAACCGTAAGGCTGGGCTGTGATGGGGAGGGAAACTTTAAGTACCGWAGGTCATGAGTTCACACTGCCAAGAAAAGCTTCTAGCCAGGCGAAGGTGCCCGTACCGCAAACCGACACAGGTGGGTGAGAAGAGAATTCTAAGGCGCGCGGAAGAACTCTCGTTAAGGAACTCGGCAAAATGACCCCGTAACTTCGGGAGAAGGGGTGCCTCGGTAGGGTGAATAGCCCGAGGGGGCCGCAGTGAAAAGGCCCAAGCGACTGTTTAGCAAAAACACAGGTCTGTGCGAAGCCGCAAGGCGAAGTATACGGGCTGACGCCTGCCCGGTGCTGGAAGGTTAAGAGGAGTGGTTAGGRGCAAYCCGAAGCTATGAATTGAAGCCCCAGTAAACGGCGGCCGTAACTATAACGGTCCTAAGGTAGCGAAATTCCTTGTCAGGTAAATTCTGACCCGCACGAATGGCGTAACGACTTGGGCGCTGTCTCAACGAGAGATCCGGTGAAATTTTAATACCTGTGAAGATGCAGGTTACCCGCGACAAGACGGAAAGACCCCATGGAGCTTTACTGCAGCTTGATATTGGACTTTGGTACGATCTGTACAGGATAGGTGGGAGCCTTTGAAGCCTGAGCGCCAGCTTGGGTGGAGGCGACGTTGGGATACCACCCTGATCGTATCGGAGTTCTAACCTGGTACCGTGAWCCGGTATGGGGACAGTGTCAGGTGGGCAGTTTGACTGGGGCGGTCGCCTCCTAAAATGTAACGGAGGCGTTTAAAGGTTCCCTCAGAATGGTTGGAAATCATTCGYAGAGTGCAAAGGCATAAGGGAGCTTGACTGCGAGACCTACAAGTCGAGCAGGGACGAAAGTCGGACTTAGTGATCCGGTGGTACCGAATGGAAGGGCCATCGCTCAACGGATAAAAGCTACCCTGGGGATAACAGGCTTATCTCCCCCAAGAGTCCACATCGACGGGGAGGTTTGGCACCTCGATGTCGGCTCATCGCATCCTGGGGCTGAAGTAGGTCCCAAGGGTTGGGCTGTTCGCCCATTAAAGCGGTACGCGAGCTGGGTTCAGAACGTCGTGAGACAGTTCGGTCCCTATCTGTCGCGGGCGTAGGAAATTTGAGAGGAGCTGTCCTTAGTACGAGAGGACCGGGATGGACGTACCGCTGGTGTACCAGTTGTCTCGCCAGAGGCATAGTTTCGTATCTAGTTTTCAGGGAATAATATTTCCTGAGTATATATGTCTTGGAGAGATACCCAAGTGGCTATAAGGGGACCCTCTGCTAAGGGGTTAGACTGCGTAAGTGGTGCGAGGGTTCGAATCCCTCTCTCTCCGTCGGTATATTTTTATCAAGCATGGCCCGTTGGTCAAGTGGTTAAGACACCTCCCTTTCACGGAGGTAACAGGGGTTCGAGTCCCCTACGGGTCACCATTTTCACCTTTGATTTCATTCCCATGGAGGCTTAGCTCAGCTGGGAGAGCATCTGCCTTACAAGCAGAGGGTCGGCGGTTCGATCC
>NZ_JBFTQB010000836.1:0-2910 GCF_056398785.1 Paenibacillus sp. 01T422
CCTATAGGTTTTATCGGGTAATCTTATGATCATGCATCGACAGCGCACATCATTTCCACTATAATACAAGTATATTTACTAAGAAAGAGGGATGCTGCATGGCACAAATTAGAACCTATAGGTTTTATCGGGTAATCTTATGATCATGCATCGACAGCGCACATCATTTCCACTATAATACAAGTATATTTACTAAGAAAGAGGGATGCTGCATGGCACAAATTAGAATTCGCAATACCAACGAACGAATCGAAGGCGAAGAGCAAGTCAAAGCCTTCTTGGATAGCCAACAAGTTGTTTACGAACACTGGGATGCGAACAAACTTCCTGAAGCACTCCGCGAGAAATTCGTACTTAATGATGAAGAGAAAGCTCAAATCATTAGCACTTATGAGTCCGAAATCCGTGATTTAGCGGCTAGACGCGGTTACGAAATTTGGGATGTTATCTCCCTTTCCGACGCGACTCCAAGTATCGAAGATCTGCTTAAGAAATTTGAGCAAGTTCATACACACACGGAAGATGAAATTCGCGCAATAGTCTCTGGCAAAGGGATCTTCATCATTAAATCCGAAGAAATCGGCTATTTCGATGTTGAGCTTGAGCCAGGGGATGTCATCTCGGTTCCAGAGAACACGAACCACTTCTTTACATTGATGGATAATCGCCAAATCGTTGCTGTTCGTCTTTTCATTGAAAAAGATGGATGGGTCGCTTACAACGTGGAAGATCCTGCTTTCATCAAAGCTTAATTCCTTAGACAAAAGCCCAACAGCGAAGGACTCCTCGTCCTAACAGCCGTTGGGCTTTTTGGTTATGCTGGATTAAGCATTAGCGATTATCGGTAAAACTTCCTCTAAGCGAGATACCTCATTAGCAGGAACAATCTCATCTCCACTTTGCAGGCCATGATGGTTGATCCAAATATTGCGCATACCTACACGTCCAGAACCAAGGATATCCGTTGTCAATTTATCACCGATCATGATTCCTTCTTCTGCATGAATCCCCAGAAGTTCAAGTGCATGATGGAAAATTGAAACATCCGGTTTACCCACTCCAAATTCACCAGAAATGACAATATGATCGAAGTAGGACGTAATAGCCGGTACGCCAGCTAATTTTTCTTTTTGAAGATCGGGCGAACCGTTTGTTAGTAGAAGCAGCTTGTACTTACCCTTCAAAGAATCCAGCACACGAAACGTTTCTTCATAAACGTACGGACGCTTGCGGCGTTCAGCAGGAAAAAGCTCACCAAGCTTGTACCCAAGCTCTGAATCTTCTATACCTAACGCGCGAAGCCCACGCGTCCACGATTCAGTGCGATAGCCTGGCGCTAATTGTTGCAACTTGCGAAAATTCTCATTTTCACCTTGTGTGAAATTAGCCCATAGTCCTTCGAACGGATTAATGCCAATCAATTTGGTGAATGAAAAAGTTTCAAAAGACTCGTATAAAGCACGGGCTTCTTTACGAACAGCAGCCTCCAGCTCCTCTGGATTCACAGCCGCGTGTTTGGCTGCTTCAGCGCAAGTTGCTTCAAAAGCTTCCTGTACACTTCGGTCATCCCATAGAAGCGTATCGTCTAAATCAAAAAGTACAGCTTTCAACGTCATCATTCATTTCCCCTTTGAATGTTGTTTCTATGTGAAAAGCAACTACTCTTCGTCCGTGAACTTGATGGAATCAAGTTGAACTTTAAGATTGCCTCGGAAAGCCTCGATATATTTTTTTCTCAGTTCATTTCGTTCATCGATTTCCGCATCCGTTAAACCAACGGTTTTCGCTTTACGAGCAAGCTCATTAATGCGCTCTATGTTTTTATCCATACTGTCACTCATAATGATCCTCCTGTTCAAAAATTCAATATGAGTATTACTTTGCCATCCCTCTACTAGAATGTCAAGAAAACAGCAAAAAGAGGCATAGGAACAATTCCTAGCCTCTCACAGTCTATTTCCATTTCAGAAAAGTAATCATTAAGGGAGCAATAAAACCTGAGCTTCTTTCAAAGAACTCGTAGTTAAATGATTCTTCATTTTAATCTTATCTAAATAAGAACGAATGCTCTCTCCGTCCTTCTTATGAGCAGCTGCAATATCCCACAGCGTATCCCCTTCTTGAATAACAACTTGTTCCTGAACGACTGTCTTAGTCTCCACATGATTTGGCAAACTGCTCGTCGGCGATGAAGCAGCCGCATAGGCTTGTACCATGGCACCGAAAAAAAACACAGTTCCCAGAATTAAAGCAATGAAAAGAAACCGAATGATTGTTTTCATACTGCGAGATTTGGTTGCGATCCCTTTGGACGCGGTAGTTGATCTATGAGGTGTGCGTGAATTGTTAGTGTGTGAGTAGGCCATATACATGAATATTCATCCCCCAAACATTTGTTCTGTTTTTAGAATAACACGAACACATGTTTGAGTCAACGTTTTATTCGAACTTATGTTTGTACGAACTCGGGTTCTATGTTATACTTTGGGTAATGATTCCCAGCATTGGAGTGATAACTATTGAGTAAGATTTCGCAGCGTCAACAAGCTATTTTAGAATACATTAAGAACGAAGTGAAAGATAAAGGCTACCCGCCTTCTGTACGCGAAATCGGCGAGGCTGTCGGACTAGCCTCCAGTTCAACCGTTCACGGGCATTTGGAGCGTCTTGAGAAGAAAGGTTTAATTCGTCGAGATCCTACTAAACCTCGTGCTATCGAGATCCTTGGCCTAGACGGTGCTGAGACGCATTTCGCAGTTTCTGTTGCACGCGTTCCGCTCGTAGGTAAAGTTACCGCCGGGGTGCCGATTACAGCAACTGAGAACATTGAAGACTACTTTCCTCTTCCTGTCAGCATGGTCGGCGATAGCAACGTGTTCATGCTTAGCGTCATGGGAGACAGTATGATCG
>NZ_JBFTQB010000837.1:0-2901 GCF_056398785.1 Paenibacillus sp. 01T422
GTACTGCTGTATCATCTTCTTCTACTGGTTCATTTATTAATTTGGGTGGTACTTCAAACTCATGGAATTACATTACCATTACTGGTTTGTCATTCATTCCGAAATATGTTATGGCGACTGGTCCTGATTCGTCGTTTGTATATTATACAAATGTGATAAATGGTCAAATAAGTGGTACAGATTTAGTTTATTTTTACCAAAATAGTAGTGGTGGCGGTTCTCAGTTTACAAATTACACTTATAAAAATGGTGGTATCTTACAGAATACATTAGGCGTTTGTATACTACCAGCTTATTTATCTAATAAAACATATACATATTGGGCAGTAGGATAAGGGAGGGGAACGGCTATGGAAATCGGTAGACGCATATATTATGAGTTAGCGACTGGAAATGTTATTCAAGATACTGGAGAGCGGTCAGGGGATGTTATAGAAACAACTATAGAACAAGATTTTGAGGTATACGCAGCGCTTCACGAGAGGGTGCCGAGCACAGTCGGTTGTCTTCAGTTAAGTTATGGTCAATACGCACTGGAATTTTCAAAATACCAACTTCGAATTGATGTCACAACAGAAAATCCCATTTGGTCACCTTACAATGACGGAACTTTGGAGGATGCCAAAACACAAAAAATCAAACAATTAAATGAGTTCTGCAATGCATCCATACTCGCAGGTTTCACATCGAACGCGCTGGGCACTCAGTATCTATACGATTTTGACTACGACGCACAAATAAACCTAGGAGGCATGCTGAACGCTATCACAGCAGAATTAGTTTCGGAGCCGGTCATTTGGAAAGCGTCTGGTTTACCCCAAGCGCATACCTTCGCTCAGTTCAAAGAAGTATTCGGGGCAGGTCTTACTCATAAAAATACAAACATTGGTAAGTATTGGGTTTTAAAGGCGCAAGTTGAAGCTGCAACAACACTAGAAGAAGTCGAGGCGATAAGGTGGTAAATCATCTCCAACCTTGCGATGTTATCTTTGTTCGCCGCCGCCGTAATCAAACCTTGAAAGATAGAGTCATAGGAAAATTAGTCAAATGGGCTACTGGGAGCGAATATTCCCATGTAGCCTATTTTATTTGCCCAGGAGTAACTTTCGAAGTCAATGCTTTTCGACGTGCTGGTTACGGATCAATTGATGATTATGCGGAATTCAATGTGAAGCACCTTCGGTTTGCGCCAAATGTACGAGAGAGAATCCTACAGCGAATCCAAAGGACGAAGGGAAGCCCATATGGATGGGGAGAGGTCTTTGCTCTACTGCTTCGAAAAAAGTTAGGCATTCCGATTTACTATGATAATCCCACTACAAACGAATGTGCGGAAGTATTAGTCAAAGCCGTACGAGCTGAAACAGGGGTTTGGATTGTCGAGCAAACTACTGGCGATGTAAGTCCACAAGACCTATGGGATTCACCGTGGTTAAAATAACTAGCGCCAATATTAGGCGGAAAGAGGCGTTCATGAATCGATATTTTCAATCAATCATGAGTTTAGAATCAATCATAAAGCCAACAAATGTTGGAGCAGGTTTCGTCGGAGCTTTCCTCGGGCCATTTATCATGCAGTCATTTGGAAACGGAAAAGCATGGGCTTTTATTTTATTAATCGCTGTCATCATTGCTGACTGGATAACTGGGACTGCTGCAGCTAAGAAAGATGAAAGCTACTCCTCTGAGTATGGAATTAGGGCGGTACCGCGGACAATTTTGATGCTCTGGTTTCCTATTATCGGTGGATTACTTGACAAGGTATCACTGAGTGTTTTTGGAATCAACCAACCAGGGTATGCATTCTTTTCAATCACAATCATGCTTATCTATCATACCTGGGAGAGCATGACAGCTAATGCGTACCGAGCTGGCTGGGAACAGTGGATTCCTAAGAGCGTTACCTCATTTGTGGGGAGTGAAATTAAGGCGAAGATCGAGCGAGCGAATCGTCAGAAGGACGGTATGAGCAAATGAGAAATCAAGAATTCATTAATAAAATCGCACCCGCAGCTGTAGAGGACATGATTAATACGGGTGTGCTTGCAAGTATTACAATTGCTCAGGCAGCTCTGGAAAGCGCGTGGGGGCAGTCGGCTCCCGGCAACAATCTATTCGGAATTAAAGGAAGTGGACCGACTCAGACAACAAAAGAATTTATCAACGGTCAGTGGGTGTCTATCAAAGCAGGTTTTAGATCATATCAGAACTGGCTTGGCAGTATTACGGATCATTCAAAGTTTTTACTTGAGAATCCGAGGTACCGCAATGCAGGATTCTTTGATCAATGTTCATTAAGGGACTATGCAGGGGCGGCAAGGGCATYGCAAGCTGCAGGATATGCGACGGATCCTCAGTATGCGACAAAAATAATCGGGATCATTGAGAGTAATTGGTTACAACAATTTGATCAGGAGGCTGATAACATGCTGAGAGAAATTGAGGAGTTAAAAGGACAAATTCAAACACTACTAAACACTGCAGAGGCGCATATTGAGAAGATTAGTGTATTAGAAAAGAGATCAAATATGCCAGTACCTGAGTGGGCATTAGATGCAGTGGCTGCAGCGAGTTCAACAATCTGCAAAGATGGCGAGCCACTAATTGATACTCCGAGGGGCGCTAGTTATGATTTTTATCGTCTACTTCGAATCTTACATCGAATGGGGATAGTATAGTTATTAAGATGTTCTCAGATATATTACTATAATATGGTCAAACATTCTTGTTGTTGTAAAAATTGAATTTAATTCTAAAAAAGCAATACTTTAATGATGTAGATTGATTGAAATGAAGTTTATGAGTTATTATACACACAATAGGTTTGAAAAAACAAAATTTTACATTTATCGGGAGATTTAGGATGAATATTTTTTTGGATACAACTGTTCTATACAAAGA
>NZ_JBFTQB010000838.1:0-3689 GCF_056398785.1 Paenibacillus sp. 01T422
ATATTAACGCCCTCTTCGAAATAAGCCGTATATAGTCGCTCTATCAATTGCACTTTGAAGTGCTCTGGCGCCATCGCTATTAACTGATGGGATAACGTTGTATTCGGCGTATATTTCACGATATCCATATGATATTTCAGACCAAAATGTCTCCCGGTATCGTCATATTGCTTTTTTCTCGCTTCGAATTGAGGAACCCCGCCCAAGCGGCCAATCATCACTTGGCGATAGTCTTCTCCCTCAGCACGAATGCCAGGGTTAATCTGAAAAGCATGCCAACGAACGGTTGCCTTCTTACCTTCTGGCAATTGCTTCAGAGCGGTTAACAGACTCGTCGTTCCCATGCGGCACCAAGGGCAACTAGTTCCATATAAACGTCAATCCGCAATTCATTCATTGCGTCAACACCTCAGCTGGTCTCACAGTTTTAATATGATTTACGAAATCGATGCTGCTTTGTGCTAATCTTTCTTCTGTCACATCAGAAGTGTCATTTAGGGCAAAGTGTGGCAGATACGTAGCACTAATAAAGCGAGCGAGCGCCTCAACGGGTCGCAAGATTTCTTCCAAGGTAAAGCGGTTGAACCCAGTTGCTTGATATGATTCTTCTGTCCCATAAGTTGAGATGGCAACACCGATTTCTTTACCAACCGTTTTCGTTGCTTCAGGTCCATATGCCCAGTTGTATAGCAAGACAGAGTCAAACCATTTTTTCAGTAATGGCGGTGTGCTGTACCAATAAAGTGGATATTGGAAAATAATCCGATCGTGCGCCTCAACCAACTGCTGCTCTCTAGCTACATCGATATTTTCGTCCGGGTATTCTTTATACAATTCGTGGATCGTGATATCGTCATGCTTTTGCAATTCACTTATCCAGGATTTGTTCCAATTGGACGCTTCGATGTTCGGGTGAATCAAGTTCTGAAAGTCGTCTTACTTCGATCCACTCAGGATCGTTACGGAATCGATCATAATTCAGGTTGCGTTCCTCCATGGAGGCATGTTCTACGATATAATAGAGTCGGTTGCTTGATTCATCTAAATCTTCCCAAAAAAGCGTAATTTTCATATTATGCTTACTAAATAGTTGAATCACATGGTCCCTGAATCTATCTAAAATAACCTTCATCTTACCAGGATTAATATCATAAATCCGCAGCTCATTTATCATCATTTACGCCTCCTAGTAGAATGTGTTTGGTCACCCTATCCATGTACCTATTAAAAGGTAGGTAAGCTCCGAAAAAATGTTCGCCTTATTTTAGACCAGCTATTAACCCTTCGGTAATCACTTCGAACCTGCTTTTATCCCGAAAGCTTCTTGCGAGCAATTGCGCTCCTTGCAGAGAAGCCAAAAATTTATGGGCTTGTACATCCGCGGCACCTTCGAAGCTAATATGCCCTTCCAGACGCCCCTGGTCCAATACGCGTTCCAACCATGTTAAGTTCGTGGTGAAAAACTGAGCTAACCTGTCACGCACTTTCTCTGATAAAGTAGCCAATTCCGTAGAAAGCATGACACTCAAACACGTGCAGTAATCCTGTACAGGACCATTGAAAATTAAGATGAATTTGCGCAGCTTCTCTAAGTTGTTCTGTGTTTCAAAGTCAATTTGAGCAATTGCAGTCATGGAGTGCTTATGATAGCGGGCGATCAGCGCTTCTCCTAAATCCTCTTTATTTGGGAAATGGTAATGAATGCTGGCCGTGCGTATCCCGACTTTCTCTGCAATATGTGCGTAGCTGAATCCGTTAAATCCGACTTCTTGCACAATGACTTGGGCGGTATCCAAAATAATCTCTGCGGTATTCTTATGATTGTTCATCGTATTCTACCTTTTAGTAGATAGTTTTCAACTCCTCTCTTTCTCTGATATTCAACCGCCCACTCATCATACTATGAGGAATGCCATCATGCATAATATAGAATAGTGATACTTAACATCTCAATTTCAGATACCTGCTTATACAGCGCATAAGCGAAATCCACATTGCGAATCCTATGGGATAAATGAAAAAGCACTCACATGAGTGCTTCTTCATTTGATTAGTTTTAGATGGTTTGTTTCATATATCAGTAATGACCCATTATTATCATCAGGCACGGCATAAAGTCTAATCACTTGGCCAACGCTCTCCAGGAACACCGGATTACGGGTAATAACGTGACCTTGTGGAGAAAATTCAGTGATTGGGACTTCGTGAATCGTGTCCAATGTTCTCAGGTCTATCAGGGCTAATCCACCCAACTCGTACGGCTTGGATTGGCTAGCAGGATTGGCTAACTCAGAGATTCCACTCACAATCATTGTTCCTTCGCCTACATAATGACCATCCTGATAGTCGATAAAATGACTCCTATTTTCTTTCTCATGCAGCTGGTGCCCGATTTGATCCCATTCATAGAACTTGCGTGAACCCCAGCTGTTGCCTATCAGCTTTCCATTTTGCCCCTCACGCACCAATCCTCCGATATGGTCATGAACTCGGAACGCTTCTTCTGCTTTTAAAGTGACAGGATCTACTTCGTAAATAATCGATTGGCTGTGAGGTCGATATTCGGCGACAGGCACCCAAATATGAGTCCCATCATAATCAATACCACCTGGATGATAGATATCCCCTTCACCCAATGTTATCTCGTTCACAAGCTGCCCTTGAAGATTAAAGACGAATAAGTGGCCGACGCCCTTGCCAGGTTTACGATCATAAGGTTGATTAGGCACGTCAATTCGAATTGGTGATTCGATAAGTTCAACCGAGGACATATAGAAGAAGTCCCCGATTCGAACCATCCCCTGGGAATGGTGATTGTTGAATTGCAGCTCAATCTTCTCTTTCAGCACCCATTTCGTGGCGCGTGTAAGATGTCGGAACTGTGCGATGAGTTTCTGATCATCCATATGCTATAATCTCCTGTTTTGCTTCATTGCAACACCTAAATTCATCATGAGCCAAATTTATGCTGATTTATCTTGTCCTGGCACTCTCTTCCGTGATCATGCTGCGAATATAAAAGTAACCCATGACAGAACAAAGCAGGAACGTAAAGAAAGCGATCGCCGCAGCTAATTGTTTCTCCTGGAACACACCGAAAACTTGTTCCATAGATACCCCTAACATTTGTGGAGCATTAGGCCCAATTAGGAATGGAGCTGTAAACGAACCGATTACACCCATGAATACAAAAGTAACAGCAACGAGCAATGTTTTATACGTAAGCGGCAAAATGAAACGTACAAAGATTTGCAATCTACGTGCTCCAACGTCCTTCGCGCTTTCAATAATAGAATTAGGAACCGCAGATAACGCTGACCCAAGCAGCATCGTTGTGAAAGGAATGTTAAACCACAAATTCGCGATAATAATCCCCTTCATGTCGAAAATAATACGCGGCATTTCCCCACCGTTAACCAGAAGCAGCATTCGGGAAACCCAACCATGATTACCAAGCAATTGTATCAAACCATAGGTAGCAATTACTGATGGGATAAAGATTGGAATCATATACAATTTGCGTATCCATTTTACCATCGTACCTGTGTTGAATCTCATATAAGCAGCTAAAGCGTAGCTGATAATCAACACGAGAATAACGGAAACAATCGTCACTTCTAAGGTGAAAATAATATTGGAACGCATCAGCCTATCCGTAAATAAATACGTATAATTGGACAAATCATATC
>NZ_JBFTQB010000839.1:0-2890 GCF_056398785.1 Paenibacillus sp. 01T422
GTTCAGGATCATACATCGTATCCCACGGTTCAGGAGCCAAATAATCCGGGTGAGGGTCAAAGAAGCTGGACCAAAGGAAAAAGCTTTGATCTTCCTCTTTATATTGCTCCAGAAGTGCGTTGGTTCTTTCGGCAATCCAGGTATTGTAGTGATATTTCTCTGGAATCGGCCAGTTATGAAGAATGGAGCGATCCATCGTACCGGTTGGAGACACGAAGTAGTCGCGCCAGTTCATACAGCCCTTTTCTTCCATCCAGATAGCATAATGTTGGCCAACATGCGCTTCATTCGTATGATTACGTGCCAGCTCTACATGATCAAAGCCGTAGAAGGGTCCGTTATTTTTTTTCCAGAAATCAAGATCTTGTAAGATCGGATAGGCTTCGAGAGAGGGATATTGTTCGGTAGATACTAAAGGTTGAAAATGAGCTTTCCCTACAAGTGCAGAATTGTATCCGGCTTCACGGAAATCCTCACCGACCGTATGAACATTCTCTAACAGCTTCGTGCCAAGTGTCCATGCCCCGTGTTGACTCGGATACATGCCTGTTATAATAGAAGATCTAGTCGGTGTACAAGTCGGGTTCGGGCAATATGAACGTGTAAATGTAGTTCCTTCTTTCACCAATCGATCCAGATTCGGCGTTTGAATTTCCGAGTTGAAAGCCCCTAGTGTATTCCAATGTTGCTGATCACTTGTAATTAACAATATATTAGGTTTCTTCATCCAATGATTCCTCCAATTATCGTATTTCTATCTTAAGAATAAGGAAGAAATGTCGATTTGGAAATATCATAGTTTCGTATTCATTTAACATTTTGTTAGGTATAATACGCTTGAAGTAGTAAAATATTAGGCATAAGATAGAGTTGAAGTGCATTGAATGATCTATCAAGTCTTGAGGTGCAAATACCATGCAAGAATTTCCCCACGAATATGCACAACATTATTATTTGAATCCTACTGCTTTTATAAAGATGAGTGGCTTGTGGTGCATCCGCCTAGGGCATAACATAGCCAAGCCGAACTATCAGGTCGGTCCCAAAAGAATTGAATGCTTTAGCCTACATTTCGTAGTTGAAGGTCGATTATTTCTTCAATATGAAGATGGAGAAGTAATTCTTCAACCCGATGATATCTGCTGCTTTTTCCCGGATGAATCGTATTCATACCGCATCTATGAACCGGAAGAGACCCTAAAGCTTATTTGGATAGCTTTTCAAGGTCCTCAAGCTTCGTCGTTACTGCATGCGCTAGGACTAACTCATGCTACTCCCACGCTACGTACAAGATGCAGTGGGGAAGTGTGGACCAAATTATATGCCCTACTACAGTTCATCTCAGATCAACCAGATGGAGTGGAGGATATTGGCTTTTCTGCAGAACTTCAGGAAAGGCTGTATGGTATCTTCGCCGTCCTAATGAAAGAGGGAATGACTTTAAACGATGCCAAAACTAACGTTGAGGACATCCCTTGGCTTAAGCGTTCGCTTGATTTCATGCAGCTCCATGCGCTGGAAGGAATCAGTATTAAAGAGGTTGCGGAAGAGGCAGGGGTACATAGATCTTATTTCTCTGATATCTTCAAGAAGCGGATAGGGTTATCTCCAAATCGTTACTTATACGGTCTCAAAATGGAGAAGGCTTCAGCGCTGTTATCTTTAAAGGATCGGAATATAACAGAGGTCGCTTATAGTGTCGGTTATCCGAGTCTTTATTCGTTCTCAAGAGCTTTTCGCAATTATTATGGCTACTCTCCAGAGAATAAGCCATGACTGCTATCTCCCTCGTTACTCTCGAGAGCGAATGGATCGATGTCCGTTTTCCTCACCTGACTGGCAGCTTTCTATATTAAGAGTTTGTACAAAGCACGATATACTTATTTTAGCAACTCGGCGTTTATGAAAGGAAGGATATAATGAAGAGTGACTTCATCTTACAGCCTCCACATCCTGAAACGGAATGGGCTGCCTGTACAAGCTATTCGGAATCTGCTGTAAGGATTGAACGAGTGATCGATGTTCCTTTGAAAGATGCGAGTATTTGCAAAGGGCCTGATCATTTGTATTATTTGATGGGAACGGCTGATGGCGTAAATGTGCAGGTGTGGACTTCGTCGGATTTGAAGACATGGACAGAACCAGCAGCCGTGTGGAACTTGGAGCAAGAGGGCACATGGCAAAAGGAGCTTGCAGGCACAACTGGCATTTGTGCGCCGAAATTACGTTATGTGAAAGGAACGTTCTGGGTTACTTATGGATTAGTCCAAGGAGGTACTGGCCTGCTCAAAAGCACTTCGAACCCCGTGATGGGGCCATACATCGACATGGGAATGATGACAGCGGATGGGCAGGATGCCTCCTTATTTGAGGATGAAGACGGAGCTGTCTATTGGGTTTACAGCAATGGTCAAATTGCCCGCATGACGGAGGATATGACCGGCCTTGCAGAAATTCCGAGGATGGTCGAGGTGAAGCCATGGAAAATCGCGGGACGAGAGGATGATCCATCGTACACCAGCCATCTGCAAGTTGGAGCGTATGGCGCTTTTTTATACAAACAGGACGGTTACTACTATATGTTCTGTGCGGATCAATTTAATCGCATGAACAGCGAGGCAGCGGATACATTCGTTGCCGTGAGCCATTCGATCCATGGCCCTTACAGCCGGCGTTATCTGGCACTTCCCCATGGCGGTCAAATTACATTATTCGATGGCCCCGAACATCGGCTTTATGCTTCTTTTACAGGAAGTGGTGCTGGAGAAAGGTGCCGTAGGAAATCTCAAACCCGTAGCTGACTTCCCAATTCGAGATCCTCATATAAGCACCGGTCCTGACGGGACCTATTATATGACGGGGACTTCCGATCAGCCGCATCGTAATTTTT
>NZ_JBFTQB010000840.1:0-2889 GCF_056398785.1 Paenibacillus sp. 01T422
CATTGTATGTTGATGCAACAAATGGAACAGATAACAACGATGGAAGCGCTGGGAAGCCGTTAAAGACAATTCAACGGGCTATTAATAGTGTTCCACAGATTATTAACCATGCTGTAAATATTTATGTATCCGCAGGAACGTATGCAGAAGATGTCCTCGCTCAAGACTTAACTGGGCAAATGACTATAACCGCAATAAACACGGCGCAGGGTACCACAAATGTAAATTCAATTTCGTTTCTTCGGTGCAAAGGTAGGTTTTCAGCTACTGGGTTTACCGCTACAACCACTTCAAGAAGCGCCTTCCTAGCGTCTTACTCCAATGCGGCAATATTCGATACTTGCTTTATCACGACAGTTTCTAGCTCAATGGGATTTGAATTCACAACATCTATCGGGCGTATTAGCGGTGGTACCGCTTCGAATAGAGGTACAGGTATTTATGCCAATTTTTATAGTCATGTTCAAGTAAGTAACGTAAGCGGAACAGGCAACACTGGTAATGGTATATGTGCCGATCAAGGTGCAATTATCACCATCTATGCCAATCCCCTGCCATCTGGATCTATCCCTTTGTACACAACTTTAGGCGGAATGATAATACCTGTAAGTGGTGTTCTTAACCCTTGGGGGGATAACACCTTCGGCACACGTCCTGCTTCTCGTGCTATGGGCAGTGGCAGCACTGGACAAGCCATATCAGCATCGGTATGGACTAAAGTACAGTTCCCAGTTGAGAATTTTGATAATCTAGGAAGCTATGATAGTGCTACTTTATTTAGATTCACTGCGCCTAGTGCGGGTATCTACCATATAGATACCAATGTACTTCTGACTGGTATTGCAGTTAGTACTACTTTGCAATTATCGATTTATTTAAATGGCGCTCATTATCGTAGACTTGATTACTTTTTAAATGTTAGTAGTGCTTCTGCATATGAGTTAAAAGGAAATGCGAGCATCTACTTAGGTGCGGGTGATTATATAGAAATCTATATAAACTCATCTACCGCCATTACACTTGCATTCGCGAATGATATTAATTTTGAAGTTGTACGTATCGCATAGGAGGAAACCATGAACATACCTCAAGCAATCACACACCTATACCCACAAGCCATACCACTAACCGACTTCATCGTCCAAGACGACTCAGACGGCAACGGGCCATATATCGCTCAATGGAACCTTGACCAACCACAACCAACGGAACAGGAATTACAAACCGCGTGGAGTGCCATGCAGCCAACAGCGGATCAGGTTCTAGATCAATCAAAACTCTCAAAAACAGTCGAACTCAACACAGCATGCAACGCAGCAATTTTAGCAGGCTTCACCTCCAACGCCTTAGGCTCAAACCACACCTACGACTTCGACTACGAAGCGCAAACGAATCTCAATACGATGCTCAACGCAATCATAGCTAATCTAGTCTCTGAACCTATCATTTGGAAAGCTAGCAACATGCTCCAGCCTCATACGATTGAACAATTCAAGACACTGTTCACAGACAGTCTCACCCACAAAACGACCAACATCAACAAGTATTGGGACTTAAAAACAGCAGTTACAGCAGCAAACAGTATGGAGGGTGTGGCAACTATATCATGGTAAATATTTTGAAAATACAACCATTCTCCCTCCAATCTCAAAAGAAAGGAGCGAAACTAATGAACCAAATCATGTTCAGCTCGATTTTGGCCGCGCTTAGCGCGTGTGTGACCTATGCCTTCGGCGGGGTGAGTGAATTGATGAGCCTATTCCTGATGGCAATCGCGGTTGATTATGTCACAGGCATTGCCGCCTCCATGAAGGAACAACGCGGTTTGAACAGCCAAGTTGGCTTCTGGGGGCTAACCCGCAAAGGGATGATGCTGCTTGTCATTATGCTGGCTCACCGTATGGATCTGCTACTAAACACGAATCTCATGATGACGGGGGCAATTTATTTCTACTTGGCAAATGAATTTATATCGATCACTGAAAATTATGGTAGATTGGGGCTGCCGCTGCCCAACTTTTTGAAACAAATGATTGAAGTGCTTCGCAAAAAGAGTGAAGGTCTATGAATAAGGAAAGTTTTATCGGGCAAGTAGCACCTGCTGCACAAGCGAATATGCGGGAGTTCGGCATTCTGGCGAGTGTGACGCTGGCTCAGGCGATTTTAGAAAGTGGTTGGGGAAGCCACGCGCCAGGCAATAATTTATTTGGCATCAAAGGGAGCGGGCAGCAGCTAGTCACTCAGGAGTTTATTAACGGCAGATGGCTGCACATTGTAGATGGCTTCTGTGTTTACGACAGTTGGTATGAAAGCATTCGCGATCATTCGTATTTTCTCTCCCGAAATCGTAGGTATGCCAACGTTTTGTTCGAGCCAGACTACCGATTGGCTTGCCAAAAGCTGCAGCACGCAGGTTATGCCACCGATCCACTTTATGCAGATAAACTAATTCGTATTATTGAAGGGAGCGATCTTACGAGATTCGATCAGATTGAAGAGAAAGGGGAGTATATCATGAGTGCCGAAGATGCGAATAAAATAATCACGTTTCTGTCAGCCGCTTGGACAAGCACGGAAGATACGGAAGCTAGAGCGGAGTTTCATCGCTTGGCGAACGAGCTCCGGAAAGCATCCGGGCAACTGTGAAGAGCTTGTAAAAATAAGAGTCTTTGCCGACTCTTATTTTTACATTTAAGCTAATATATATAAAAATAGAAGCCTCAAATGGACCTCTGTCAAGATAGTAAACACATCATTAAGTGACGATTACGCGGTTTCTACAAAGGTCGCCGCAAAGTGAACAGGCGACACATAGCCGATGGCACTATGAATTCGTTTGCGGTTATAAAAGAATTCAATATACCGAAAAATGGCTTCGTATGCCTGCTG
>NZ_JBFTQB010000841.1:0-2877 GCF_056398785.1 Paenibacillus sp. 01T422
GTGTTCAGCACCATCCCGAGTTCGGTCAATGCCTCCGGCGCCACAAGTGCTTCATACACACCGTTAACCGGTTCTTTCGCCGGAAGCCGTCCATCCACTAACCGGATGTGGCTTTCCATGCCATCAATCGCGGAAAGATCGGCCGACCTCTGAACATTGGTATCAATTTTGTCAGGTTCCGCTGGCATTAAATTGTAGCGCTGCGTCGCTCTTTCACGAACGAAAGTCTGCACCGGGATGCCGAATCGTCCCTCTTTTTCCTTCAAAAACTGCTCCGTTTCTGATATCGTGACATGCTTCTGTTGTTTTTCTTGCGCGGAAAAAGATGCCGACAGCCAATAAATGCCTGGATATTGATTGCTGCCCAGCTGCAACTGCTGCATTTCTTGAATGAGCAGTCTTTGCAAAATGGCACTCGTATAAATCGGCATGCTGCTCGCGAGTGCAACAGACAGCACAAGCCCGAACAACAAGCTAAGCTCAAGCCATTTATTATTGATCATTTTGCGCAAGATCATGATAAATAATGCCAATGTCTTAGCCTCCTAGTTGTTCAGGATAATCTGCTGTCCTTCAGTTATCCCTTTACGTATTTCTACTTCTGTTGCTGCAACGATTCCTTTCTCTACATCGATCTCTTTGCGGCTTTCGCCCTCCAACACCTGCACAAAATCGCGGCCCATGTAGTTGCGAAGTCCAGATCTTGGGATCACCATCACCTGATCTCGCTTCTGGGTCACGATCGTGATATCAGCCTGATTGCCAATCACAACATCCGGAGGCAGACCTGTCACTTGGATGTAGATGGCTTTCGCATTTTTATCCTGAATCGCCTTATTACTGTTCGGCGGCGCGGAGAGAGGGGTTTGAACAACCTTCCCTGCATAGGTTTTATCTTTGATTTTCACAGTTACTTCCATACCCACTTCGACTCCTGCCAAATCATTCTGACTGGAAGCCGTATAGACAAGCTTCATCTGCTTCTGATCGGCAAGTGTGATAACTTGCTTGTATGCAACGACTTGGTCTCCCGGCTGAAGGGTATCGATAAACGTCACGATCCCGTCAATCGTAGAAGTCAGCCTTGTATTCTGGAGTTGGCTCTCCAGCGATTCCAATTGCAGCTGGGCGCTTTCCATATCAAGCAGTTTCATTTGGATATCCGGATCATCGCCATCTTTTTCCCCCATCGCTTGCTGGAGTGAAATTTTTAGCTTTGCAATGGCAATTTGCTGGAGCTTAATCCTCATTTCCAAATCAGATGTTTCTGTTGTTGCCAGGATGTCCCCAGCTTTTACCTGATCGCCCAGTTTCACATTGATTTTTCTCAAACGTCCGCCAGACTCCGCATAAAATAAATAGTCCATTTTATCGGAAGCAAATGTGGCAACACCCGTAATTTGCTGTGTAATATTACTGCGTTTGACCGTGTATAGACTTAAGGTTTCCTTCGCGGGCTCGACAAGCGGCGGTTTCAGCTCGCCTTCTTCAACTGGCAAGAGCGCACATCCCGCTAGCACCCAGGCCATGCAGCATAGGCCGATAGCCGGCAACACTGCGCGTTTAAGTCGCATCGACAATTTGTCCATCCTCCAGTGCGTAAACATGATCGGCATAACTCATAATGGCGGGATCATGCGTCGTGAGAATGATCGTCATTCCCTCATGCTGCACCAAATCTTTGAATACCCGCATCACTTGCGCACCCATCTTGCTGTCTAATTCGGCAGTTGGCTCATCAGCGAGAATTAACGTCGGCTTATGGGCAATCGCTCTAGCAATAGCCACTCGCTGCTGCTCTCCACCAGACATTTCAAAAGGCCTATGTTTCATTCTTGCCTTAAGCCCTACATACTCTAGTGCACTTTCCGTATAATTTTTAAAATTCACAGACTTCACGCCAGCAATACGCAAACCAAACTCTACATTCTCATACGCTGTCATTAAAGGCACAAGGCCAAAAGATTGAAAAATAAGCCCCATATCCTTGCGCCGGAGGGCGTTGCGTTTGCTCTCGGAATATCCGCTGATTTCATTGCCATTAAAGAAAACTCGCCCTTCTGTCGGTCTGTCTAGTGCACCCAATATATTGATTAAAGTGGTTTTGCCAGAGCCTGAACGACCCCTGAGCGCAATAAGCTGCTTGGAGGGAATACTTAAGCTGGCTCCTCTCAAGGCATGAACCGCAGCTGTGCCGCGTCCAAATATGCGAGTCACACCTTCCGCCTTAACAAGAGGGGCAGAGCTTGCTAGTTGCTGGTCATTCATGACCACTCACGCTCCTATATGTGCGGATTTGGCTAGAGAAAGAACTCCAGTTCCAAAACTGGAGTTCGACATGTTGATTCAAAGCGATTAGCCGTTTTGCAGCGTCCACACAACAAGGGCATCCAGAAGCTTCCAACTATCTTCCGTAGCGTTATCATAATTGCCGGCGAACGAGAAGAAGGAAAGTCGTGCTTGCACTTCATAGCCGCTATCTGAGTGCGTTCCTTTGTTATAATAGAAAATTGTTGCTTCTTTCGGTTTTCCTGGGATCGTCGCAATGACCGTAGCTTCCTTGCCTGGAAGGCCATAAGCGATAGCTGTTTTGGGATCCGTAGTTAAGAGAAGGTCTACATCTCCCGAGAGTCCAGCCGCAGCCTTATCTTTCGGCTCTGCAATGGTCGTAGATTTAATATTATACTCGTTCGTGTTTTCTTCTTGAGAGGATAGTCCGAGATAGTACATGCCGTGATTTTTCAAATAAACCGTTGGAATCGCAACATCTTTCATAATGCCGGAACGAAGATATTTGGAGTTTAGTGTATTGCTGACAACAACCATATCGTAGCCTTCAGCTTTGTCGGCCGTAAATTTATCACAATTCACCCATGT
>NZ_JBFTQB010000842.1:0-2874 GCF_056398785.1 Paenibacillus sp. 01T422
ATCATAAACTTACTTATCTTATCAGCCATAATTCCAATGTGCTACGGACTATACCAATTAATAACTTATCAATCACCGATAACAGCATGGATAGGTGGAAGGACAGTAATCAGAATAACTGGAGGTTTTACACACTCAAACCATTTTGCCTACTTTATTTCTTTAATTGGAATTATGGTATTAGGGAGAATAATTAAAGAAAAGAAGAAATATATTAAACTAATCTATATTATATATTTTAGTTTTATTTTATATGAACTCTTTTTGACTTACTCGAGAACAGCATTGATAATATTTATCTTGTCTATTGTACTAATGGTAATCTCACGAACAAAAAATAAACTCACTGCAGCACTATTTGTACTCATACTCATCATTTTTATGATTGTCGTATTTCAGAAATCTCAAATGGTACAAGAGCGTTTTCAAGACGTTATTAATATTTTCACTAATATAAATTATTTTGAAAATGCTTTAAATGGTGGGATAGATTCTGATTCATTGGCCTGGAGGGTTAACCTGTGGAAAGGTTCTCTTTTATTATTATCTGATAGCTTAATGTTTGGATATGGGCTTCAAAACTTTGTGAATATTGCTAATGAAGTTATCTCGATTAAAATTGACGCTCATAATAATTATGTTAAGGTATTAGTTGAGACGGGGATTATTGGGTTTGCTTCATTTATTTTAATTATTATTCAAATGATAAGGAATCAAATAGTAAATAAAAAAACAAATTCAATTTTCTATTATCAAGAGGCAGCCTTTCTTTATTTGTATATTCTTTTGGTAAGTTTTATAGATCCTGTTTTTAATCATACTGCAATAGGTTTTTTGATTTGGACAATACTTGCTACTCAAAGTAAGGAACCCATTAATAAAAAAATTCTAGGAGAGTCGATATGGATAGGAAAAAAATATTAATTTTAACTAGTTATTTTCCGCCTCAATTGGAAATAGCAGCAATAAGATTAAAATCAATAATAAAATATTTGAGACAAATGGATTGGGATGTTTATGTATTAACCAGTGCAGAAGAAAATGACGAAAAAGCATATAACAATTCCAATATTATTGAACCATCTAAATGGATAAGCAACCAGAATAAAATCAACATATTGAGATCTAAACTTAAAAGTGAAAAAAGATCGATACTAGCAAATAACTTTTCAAACGAAAAGAATAATAAAGCAAATAGGCAATTTATTAAAGGTTGTCTGAAAGTTTGTTATAAATTACTAAGTGTAAGTACATGGTCAATCAGTTCATATATTAAGGTAAGAAGGTTAATCAAAGAGAAAAATATCACAAAAGTATTATGCACAGTTCCAACACTTGATGTTCTAGTATTAGGGGCATTTATTAAAGCGATGAATCCCAAAATCGAATTAATAGAAGAGATTCGAGATTTAATGTTTTCAAATGGAATATACAATAGTGAACTAACTCCTTTAGAGCAATCATATAATTACTATCTTGAGAAGCAATCAATAAAATATGTAGATAAATTCATTTTCTTGACAGAAAACATAAAAGATAAATACTATTATGAGTTTAAAATTAAACTTACTAAAAAAAACTATGAAGTAATTACTAATGGATTTGATATAGATGATTACGATCAAACAACATATACAAAGAAAGATAAACTTGTTATATCTCATTTTGGGAGTTTCTATGGTACGAGGTCGCCAGTACAGTTTATTAAAGCAATTGGTGAGTTAATTCGTGATGACAATATGAAAATAAAGATAAATTTGGTTGGTAAATTTCAGGGTATGAACATGGAAGAAGAAGTTAAACTACTAATTGAAGAATTTAATATTTCTGAGTTCGTTCAACTAATACCGAGAATGGAACATAAAGAAGTAATAAAATTAGAACAAGAATCAGATATTAATTTAATAATAACCCATACTAACAACCAAAGTGACTATGCTCTACCTGGAAAACTTTTTGAATATATAGGGGCAATGAGGCCGATTTTGAGTATTAGTAATGATACACTTTTATGTAATGCTATGGATAAATATCAATTAGGCTATAGTGTGAAAAATAATAATATAGAATCGATTAAAGCTGAGTTAATAAAAATCTATGAAGACTGGAAAATGGATCGGTTATCTACATATCAGGATATAGAGAAGTTCTATAAGTTTAGTCGATCAGAACTGACAAAACGATTAGTTAACTTCTTAAATTAGTTAAACAGAAGTTTTACAAGGGAGTTAAAAAAATGATCTCTGTAATAATTTGTACTTATAATAGAAGCGAAATCCTACGCGAGTGTATCGAAAGTGTATTAAAGAATCAATTAATAGAAAATGAATTTGAACTCTTGGTAATCGATAATAATTCGTATGACAATACGGAGGAGATTGTTTCATTTTTCACTAATAATTTACCTAATGTAAGATATGTAAAAGAAGAAGAAGTCGGATTATCACACGCAAGAAATAGAGGAATTGCAGATGCGGCTGGTGAAATTATTGCATTTATAGATGATGATGTAATTGTTAGTCCTCAATACGTTCAATCGATTTATTCGTTTTTTAAAGAGAACCGAGAAGAAGTATGTGCAGGAGGAAAGGTTATTCCAGTATGGAATCTCGAGAAGCCGGATTGGTTTGCAAAAGAGTTTGCATCAATAATTGGTGAGACCACGTACGGGGAGACTCAAAGGACATTAAACTATTTCGAAGCTCCAATCGGATGTAATATGATCTTTAGAAAAGAGATTTTTGATAGAATAGGCTTATTTGATCCTGATTTAGGGATTAAAGGTAATAAGTTGCTGTTAGGTGAAGAAAATGAGTTATGTCAAAGAATTAGGGAATTGGGTAAAAATATTTATTATTTACCAGAGGCATATGT
>NZ_JBFTQB010000843.1:0-2869 GCF_056398785.1 Paenibacillus sp. 01T422
GCCTATGCCGTGTGGTTCTCTTCTCCTCGGCTATGACCGGCGCAAGGCGGAAGTGCTGGGGCATAAAGTACATATTCACAATGGTCTCTGTGAAGTTTATTTCAAGCTGGAAGCGGGGGAGGCTACCCTGCAATTGTTTATCGAGCCTGAGGCGGATCGGATGTGGATGAAGCTTGTATCGTCGGAAGGCGCCATCGGCGGCTTGTTCGATCGGGTCAAGCTGATCCCGGATCCAGATACGCCGAAGGAGCTGCCGCTTGCGCAGAAGGCGGTTGAGGCTGAGCGGAGTCAACTCAGCTTCAGGCAGACGCTTCCATGTGCGCCAGAGGGGAACGAGCGTGATCCCAAGGATAGAGCGTTCCGCTTGGATGTTCGTGTAGCTGAGGATATCGAGGCTGCGGATACCGCAGGCGGCGTACAAGCTAARTTGCTCCAAACTGCGCCGTTCCTTGCTTATGTGGAGCTGACAGAAGGCTTAGAAGCCTCCGCTGTGGCAGGGCTGCAGGAGTTGGAGGCGCCTACGGAGCAAGGGAGTGATGCCGCTTTCACTGCTTGCGAGAACAATTGGACATCGTATTGGAACTGCTCAGGGGTGAGTCTCGGCGATGAATTTCTAGAGCAGATCTGGTATTGGAATTTATATTTCTATCACTGTTCTGTCAAACCCGAAGCGACCTGTCCGGGTCTGTTCGCGAATTGGAGCTACCGCTCCATAGGCTCGGAGTGGCACGGTGACTACCACATGAACTACAATACGCAGCAGCCGTTCTGGCTTGCTTTTTCCAGCAACCATGTCGATAAGCATCTGGCTTATGTCAACATGGTAGATCATATTCTTCCTGTGAGCCGGAAATGGGCGAGTGAATACTACGGCATGCGAGGAGCCTATTATCCGCATTCCGCGTACCCTGTTGAAATGAACATAATGCCTTATCCCGTGCCGCATTGGGGCTGGGAAGTCTGTGAAACTCCGTGGACCGTGCAGAGTCTATGGTGGCATTATCTGTACACGATGGACCGGGATTTCCTGGCGAATCGAGCTTTTGTGCCCATCAAGGGAGCAGTGTTGTTTATGGTCGATTACATGAGCAGACCAGATACGCACGGGGAGGCTTGGGGGGATGATCGTTATCACATTTTCCCAACCGTTGTTCCTGAATTGTACGAATTGACGCCTGGTTTTAAGAAAAATTACGACTGCCTTGTTGATTTGACGCTGACCAAATTTGTATTTCATGCCTTTAATGAGGCTTGTGAAACACTCGGTATCGAGCAGGAAGAGGCGGATCTGCTGGGCAGCGTTCAAGAGATTTTAAGTAAATTCCCTGAATATGCAACGGCGGAATCGCAGCGTGGAACCGTGTTCGTATCCGTTCCAGGCGAGGATGCTGAGGTTGTCTATAACACGCCGAATGGCATTATGACGATTTTCCCGGGAGAGGAGCATGGCCTTCACTCAACAGGTGAAGCGTACCAAATCGCGCTCAATTCCTATCTGAATCATCGGAACGAAGGCGGTAACGAGCTTGTTTTCTACCATCTTGCCGGAGCGCGAATGGGGCATCTGGACCTGGAGAAGTTCAAACGGCAAATTAGCTACTGTCTGCTGCCTAATGGCACGTGTACCGACCGTGTGCTGCTGTCCGGCGGCAGGTACAGCGATACGCTGAGCTTTGATTTTATGAGGAGGGTCGGGATTTGGTTCGAGAACTTCGCGCTGCCGGTCGTGATTAATGAGTGCCTGCTGCAAAGCTATAACGGCATTCTTCGATTGTTCCCGAACTGGCCTAGCGAGCAGGATGCTGAGTTTGCCACGCTGAGGGCGGTCGGAGCTTTTCTGGTGAGCGCATCGATTTCGGGCGGCGAAGTGCAGTGGGTGGAGATTGAAAGTGAAGCGGGTGCTGAGCTGAGGTTCTATAATCCATGGGAGCACGGGGTTGTGTGCAAGCAAGCTAGCGGAGATGTGACCATCTATGATGACATCGTTCAGTTGTCTACAATCCCGGGAGAGAGAATCCGGTTGGTGAAAGCTAACGCTCAAGTAGCGGCGAGTTGAGTATTAATAGTCTGATCTCTATGCCGAAGGGCTGGAAATCAGGCTTTTTTCCATTTTAGAAGGCGTATGCTTCCAAAATCTCTCGACAATTAGGTGCGTTTGCTGGTGAGGTGTGCTGGATGGGAACTAGGGGACGTTATTTGTGGCTAAAAGGTTGATCAGCAAGATTAGAGGGAACTATGGTCCGCTATTTTTCGTATTTTGGCCGAAATTCGGGTCTCGGGAGGGGAATAGGGCTCTGTAGATCCGAAATTCTCTGAAAGTAGCCAATTTGTCTCAGATAGCGCCCTGTAGTTCCACTTGGAAGCACGCTAAGCAAGTTACCAATAAGTAACTAACTTAATTATTTGATATTATGTGAGAAACTTTTCACTACTTATATTCCTTAATCAACTATTGATATAATAGTAAAGCCTGTAATTGAAAATATTAGGAGGATGAAACGAGATGAAATATCGTAAATTAGGGCTTTCCGGATTAAATGTAAGTGAAATTAGTTTAGGTAGCTGGTTGACATATGGTGGTTACGTTGAGCGTGAGAATGCAGTCAACTCCATTCATAAAGCTTATGAATTGGGGATTAATTTTTTTGATACAGCGAATGTGTATGAGCGTGGTGAAGCGGAGAAGGTCGTAGGCGAGGTTTTGAAAAACTATCCGCGTCATTCCTACGTACTTGCTACCAAGGTGTTCGGTAAAATGGGTGACGGACCTAATGATAAAGGCCTTTCTCGCAAACATATTTTTGAACAGTTGCATGCGAGTTTGCAGCGCCTTGGCACGGATTATGTGGATGTGTACTACTGCCACCGC
>NZ_JBFTQB010000844.1:0-2867 GCF_056398785.1 Paenibacillus sp. 01T422
GAATATCGTTATATCCGAACTCCACCTCTTTCAAAGAAGCCACTAACATATGTACAATCCTCCCTACATGTAAAAATTACGAATAAACATTAATAAAAAAAGCAGAATCTGCTTATACATGTAATAGTGATGGCCACCGAGCAATTTAATCGTAAAATTTACTATTACTTCGACAAATATAGCCTGTTAAAAAGACGTTGTCAACAACGAATTCAACAGCTGCCTATTTTCTTGCCCATTTATTTTAAAAGCTTATCTTGCAGCTATCCTTTATTTGTACTACAATCTAATTCGTAAACATTACTTTTAAGTAATTGGAAAAGGAGTCCTCTTATGAGTAAAGTACCCGTGATCATCCTGAGTGGATTTCTAGGCAGCGGTAAGACAACTCTGCTTCTGCGCATGCTCCGAGAAGCTGCCGCCTATCACCTCATTCCAGCCGTACTTATGAATGAATTAGGGAAACAAGATGTCGATGGACATCTACTGCTGGATGCTTCTCCAGACCTCCCACTGACCAAACTGCTTGATGGCTGCATCTGCTGCAGCAGAAAAAGCGATATCCATGATTCGCTGAAACAACTATTAACTCGTAAGCCGGATGTCATTCTCATCGAATTGACCGGTGTCGCTAACCCGGAAGAAATCGTCGACGCTTTGACAGAACCTGCACTGCTGCCTCATGTAAAACTTCACAAAGTCATTACGGTTCTCGACGCTGAGCATGTGCTTGAATACAACAGTATTTTTGCTTCAGATCGCGAGCTCGTCCATACGCTTAGGAGACAAATGGAGGTTGCCGACCTTCTTCTATTGAACAAAATCGATCTTATCTCTGACAAGCAACTGAAGTCTATCGAAAAAACCGTTCATAAATTCAATCATCAGGCTTTGTTGCTGCCTACGACATACAGTCAACTGGATTTAGATATCGTTTTCGGCAGCCTCCAATCCAGACAATCACAGCTCCCAGCCACACCTACATTGCATAAAAGTTTACACATGCGCGCCGTAAAAGTTTTCAAAGAACCGCGTGAGGCTTCCAAGCCCGTCCCTTCCTTTTCACGTGTTCAAACACTTACCATCCCGATTGGAAATGATGTTGTGATCACTCCAAGCCTTGTGGAACAATATTTGGGCAAATGGGGGAAATCGCTTCTTCGCGCCAAAGGCTATTTACGAATTGGCACCAAACGCGAAGCTTATCTTCTGCAATTTGCAGGCAAACGCACGAATTGGCAACCGACAGCTTATCAAGATGAACCTTATCTTGTTCTCATAGGGCTTGATTTGGATGTGCAATTACTTGAGGATGACTGGAATAAGCGGCTGATTGCGTCTCAAACCATTTAAAATGAAGGAGCCTTTTCTAATGCCGAACACCGTATTCCGAACGAGCATGCACCTCTTGACTGCCTTTATCTTCCTCCTCATTGTCCTCATCTTTTGGAACAGAGATGTATCCTTGCCGAATGTCCTGCAGACAGAGCAAATACAAGCATTTAAAACTATATTTATAAGTATCCTATTAGAAGCGATCCCGTTCATAGTGGTAGGCGTATTGCTCTCGTCGCTGCTTCAAACGTTTGTATCTGAACAAACCATCCGTCGTTTTATTCCAAAGAATCCTATCCTCGGCATTTTGTTTGCCTGTTTGCTAGGTATCCTTTTCCCCATGTGCGAATGTGGTATGATCCCTGTCGTGCGTAGGCTTATTCTCAAAGGAATGCCTGTTTACATAGCCGTTGTGTTCATTTTAACTGGTCCCATTATTAACCCCATTGTTTTTGCAGCGACATTCATGGCGTTCCGAAATCACCCTGCTATGGCGTATTCCCGTATAGGACTAGCTTTTGCCGCCGCTGTTATCATCGGACTTATTCTCTATCGATTTGTCAAAAGTAATCCACTGCGCAATAGCCGCGCTAACTTCACGAATCAAGTTGATTGGGAGGAGCATCAGCATCAAGGAGGAGGAGGCTTCTTCAGCAAAATAAACACCTTTTTCGTGCATGCTTCTGATGAGTTTTTTGAAATGGGCAAATATCTGGTGTTTGGTTCCCTGCTTACTGCTCTGATTCAAATCTTTATGCAGCGCGAAAGCCTGCTTGCCATTGGTCAAGGCCCGATCAGCTCCCATGTGTTCATGATGGGTTTCGCCTACATTCTTTCGCTATGCTCGACCTCGGACGCCTTCGTCGCTTCGTCTTTTCAGACTTCGTTTACGTCAGGATCTCTGCTAACCTTCCTGGTATTTGGTCCCATGCTGGATTTCAAAAGCACGCTCATGCTGCTTTCGGTCTTTAAATCCAAATTTGTACTCATGCTCTCGATCTTGATTATCATTACAGTTCTCAGTTGCTCGCTGCTCGCCGAACATCTCTTATAAATTTGGCTTTCAAGGAGGAATAAAGTTGAGTCAAGCTCGTTTAATCAGTTTCCATTATTTCTTACGTACTGCGATTTTGTTGGGATTCTCAAGCTATATTGTGATCCTTACCAAATCGGATGCCCTAGCGTATTACATTGCACCACGGATGATGATATACGTAAAAGCTGCTTCCGTTATTTTGTATATCATTGCCTGCTTCCAGGGATACATGGCCTTACGCGCCTACTGGGGAAAGCCTGTCACCTGTGAATGCGAACAGCCCGTTTCCCGCTCCGTTTTAAGGAATACACTAGCCTATGGACTTTTAATTTTGCCGCTTTTAATCGGTTTTGCACTCCCAGATACGGCCTTGAGYAGTACGATGGTTGCTGCCAAAGGGATGAATCTCTCCGCTTCCAAATTGAGTCTTACTACAACGGCCGTGACACCGATAACAGCGACGACTCCAGCACCTTCAGTGTCAGTGGCTCCATCC
>NZ_JBFTQB010000845.1:0-2865 GCF_056398785.1 Paenibacillus sp. 01T422
TTCCTTTCATATAAAAAAGCATCCCAACGAGGGATGCTTTTCTTATTTTAACTTCTCTGCAACTGATTGCATTTTTTGTGACATGGAGGCTGCTTTATCTCGACGATCGTCGATTTTGATCGAAGTGGAGACGCGCTGTGCGCCATTAGTGAAGGGAACCTCATGCACAGCACGAATGACCTCCAGAATTCGATCCAAGGAACCTTCTAGAATAGTTCCCATGGGGGTCATTTCAAAGGTGATATCCGCGTGCTTCTCAAGTTCTTTGTGTAGATCTGCTACATAACCGCTAAGGCTAGTGGTTGCTGTTCCAATTGGAATAATTGTAAATTCTGCGATGGCCATGGTCGTTTCGACACTCCTTTCATCTTCTCTGTTAAGCTCTATTGTAGATGTTGGGATACGCGAGATGCAACTAATCTATAGAAAGATCAACGGAATTAAATGCTAGCGAGTTCGATGATATAATCCGCGGTTCTGGCCGCCAATGCCATAACGGTGTTGGTGGGATTACAGCCGCTAGAGGTCACAAATAAACTCGCATCGCAGATGAAAAGATTAGGTACATCGTGGCTCTGGCCGTATGTATTAACAACCGATGTAGCAGGGTTATTCCCCATGCGGCACCCTCCCATGAAATGCTGTGTATCTGGAACGACGAAGGCAATTTCACCTCCGGCAGCCTTGAGGATAAGCTGCATATTGCCCACAGCGTGATTAATGAGTTTGCGATCATTATCTCCGTAATTAAAGGTGACAGCAGCACGCGGCATACCATACTCATCTTTTTCATCCGATAAGGAGATATGGTTATCCCACTGTGGAAGCACCTCTCCCACCATCGTAAGCCTTCCGTAGTGATTGTAATTAAGCATAGCTTGCCTTAGTCCTGAACCCCACAGAGGCGTTTGTGTCGATTTACTAATCCCATCAGCCATATCAATAGGTCTCGAACCATGAGAGTGAATCGTGTAGCCACGAGCATAACCTCGCCGATGATCCGTTTCATAGAAATCCTGCGTTGAGGCTAGTACAGGAGTGCCTTTGTATAAACGAACTTCCTGCTCAAATTTGGCATAAACATCGTTGCTGCTATGAGTCATAATCGCTCGGCCCACCCAGCCGCTAGAATTGGCTAGACCGTCAGGGAATTGCGGCGACGCGGAGTGGAGCAAGAGACGAGGGGTCTCGACAGCATGAGCGCACAAAATTACTGTTTTGGCACGTTGCCGATACTCTGTCCCTTGATGGATGAAGAGCACACCGCTGACATGACCGTTAGTATCAACTTCGATTTGAGTGACCATGCAATCAGCGAGAATTTCCGCTCCGGCTTTCACTGCTTTGGGGATATGTACAGTCAAGGTACTGAATTTGGCATTCGGCATACAGCCTTGGATGCAGAAACCGCGATTGATGCAGGGAGGACGACCATCAAAGGGAGCAGATAGAATGGCTAGCGGTGTAACGGCTGATTGAATGCCGAGTGCTTCACAACCTTTTTGAAATAGATAAGCATTCGGACTTAAGGGGTCTCGTTCAGGATAGGGATAGGGTCCCTGGAAGTTGCCCCACGGAAAGTGTTTAGGGCCGGAAACGGCAATTTCTTTCTCGATCCGATTATAGTAAGGTTCAAGGTCCTTGTAATGAATAGGCCAGTCTTCTCCAACACCATCGATGGATTTGGTTTTGAAATCAGATTCATGAAATCGTAAGAAAACGCCCGTGAAGTTTTGCGTTCCCCCGCCAACGCCCCGGCCTGAATTAGAGTAACCCATACCTAGAGGGACTGTCCCATCTACAAGCCGAGTATCTTCCCAGCCCAACTGCCGCATACTCAACTCGTCGCTAGCAAAGTTTTTTTGGGGATCCCGCCAAGGTCCAGCATCCATGACAACGACACTGAGCCCAGCTTCGCTCAGTTCTTTGGCGAGAATTCCACCTGCGGCACCTGCTCCAACGATTAAGATATCAACCGCATCTTGCTCGTATCTCCTCTTCATTGTTCCTTCACAGCCTCCCAGGGGTCAAGCTGACCTGTTTCTGCGCGAACATAACCACGTGGATAGGCAGGACCGCCGAAACCAATCTCGGACCATACCAAAGGATGAGAATAATAAGCCTCAACACTGAGCTTTAGCAGCTTTTGAAATAAAGCTTTCTGCGGGATGCCGTCCCAATTTTCTGTTAAGGGATAACTTTCGCCGCTGATCTGCAGCATAATTTGTCGCTGAGAAGGCTCATCCAATTGGAAAAATGGTTTGCTGCCAGCTATCCAGCCAGTCTCATCAATGGCCTTAAGTCCTTGGCGTAAAAGCGTGCGTACAGGGGGGACATTCACTTTTCGCTGCCCCTCGCCTTTGTCTTGTGTGAGAACCTCGTCAATATGACAGAGGATGTATTGCATGATATCCCCTCGATTATCATCCATTAGAAGCGAGCACCAGGCTCGCAGTGTTTCGGCTTCCACAGGTGTGAGGAACTGATACTTAGTCTCACGATGTAAACGAGCGTTTACGATACTGCGAGTGTTGGCGTCCCATTCCTTTTGCTCATCCATGACGTTATAAGTCGGATAATAGCTTTGATTTGTCATCGTCAATCAACCTCCATAAATGGCAGTAAGACCAAGAATACTTAGAAATGAAAATAGTAGAGGCATTAGCACCGGTGGTCCTGTGAGAAAGTTTCGCAAAGCCAAACCGCCTACTCTTTTACGCACACCATTCAGGTGAAAACCAAAGCCAATCAACCCTTGAAGGACACCAAGCCAGAGGATGATATGCGAAGCCGTATACCACCCATGGCGGTTTATCAGCGTGCACAAAATGGAAACAAGACTGATAAGAGGAGACAGGATAACAG
>NZ_JBFTQB010000846.1:0-5839 GCF_056398785.1 Paenibacillus sp. 01T422
GTACACGTTGATGCTCGGTATGCAGTCGTTCAAATCGCAGCACGGTGCCGAGTGGCAGATGATGATGGCTACGCTGGTCATGATTACCCTGCCTATTATCTTGCTTTACTTTTTTGTACAAAGAGCATTTATTCGAGGAATTACTTTCTCAGGTATTAAATAGGAGGCTACAGTCCAATGAGCAAAATTCGTATTGGTATGATTGGAACAGGAGGAATCTCCCAAGTACATGGCCGTCAGCTGCTGGAATTAGAGGAAGTGGAGATTGTTGCGCTTTCCGATACTAGCACAGAGAACAGAGAAAAGTTTGCTGCCAAGTTTGAGCTTGAAGCTGTACAGCATTTTACGGATTATAAAGTGATGTTGGATGAGGCCGAATTGGATGCTGTTGTGATCTGCTCTCCACATACATTGCACTTCCAGCAAGCGACCGATGCGCTAAACAAAGGACTGCATGTTCTCATTGAGAAGCCGATGACTTGTTCCTCAGAGGAAGCGGAGCTCCTGATTGCAACAGCAGAGAAGGCTGGGAAAGTGATGCAGGTCTCCTACCAACGCCATTTCCAACCGGAGTTCCTGTTCATTCGCGAGGCGATTGCCAGTGGTGAGATTGGGAAGCTGACGTCAATTACGGCATCGTTGTACCAGGAATGGAAACAATTCACTACTGGCTTGTGGAGACAAGTGCCAGAGCTGTCAGGCGGCGGCATGCTGATGGATTCCGGCAGCCATATCATCGATGTGCTCCTATGGACGACAGGACYCACACCGGCTGAAGTGAAGACAAACCTGCATACGCAAGGAGCACCCGTGGAGATCGATTCCTTTACCTCAATCCGGTTCGAGGAAGGAGCTGTTGCTGGACTAAACATAATCGGCTTTGCGCCATGTTGGCATGAAACCTATGTGTTCTGCGGGGAAGACGGCGGTATTTTTTACGATAATGGTAAAATTACGATCCAGCGCTTCGGAGAAAAGCCAGTTGTTCCTGAATTGCCTAATCCGACGACCAATCAGGATAAAAGCTTTATCGACGCCATTCTAGGGCGACATGAAGTTAAGGTTCCAGGTACTTTTGCCCTGAAAGTCGTCAAGTTTACCGAGATGATTTATCAAGCTGGTGGGTATAAACCCTATTAGGTCAAAGCTAACATAAGGAGAGTAAGCTATGAAATTACAAATTGGAATGCGCATTCCGCCTAGAATCGGAGCTGAAGGGTTGGCGTTAACCGCCGCATGGGCTGCCCAAGCAGGTTTGGATGTCCTTGATGTCCCTCATTTGGATCCTGAAGTGAAACAAATATGTGATGCTGCGGGAATCGGCATTGGTTCCGTCGATGCGGTACAAATGGGAGGAACACTTTTAAGCAAAGAGGATGTTCGCAGAGAGAACGCAGCCGAAGCCGTCAAGAAGCAGATTACGGAAGTGGCTGCGCTTGGTGCGAAGGTCATGTTCATGTGTCTCGTACCGGAAGACCACACGCAATCGCGTCAAGAGAGCTTCGACATATGGAAGGATACATTCCCAGAGATTGTTGGTCACGCTGAACGCGAAGGCGTATACATAGCCATTGAGGGTTGGCCAGGTCCAGCGCCGCATTACCCGACTATCGGCTGCACGCCGGAAATGTGGCGCGCTATGTTTGAAGCACTCCCATCCAAGCATTTTGGCTTGAATTATGATCCGTCTCATATGGTGCGTCTTGGCATTGACTACTTACGTGCGTTGACGGAATTCGGCGAAAGAATCACTCATTGCCATGGCAAAGATACGGAAATTCTGCATGACGAGCTATATGAGTGCGGCATCTTGCCCACAACTTTTGGCGCAAAATATGGCTTCTCTGAAGGGTCTTGGCGGTATACGATTCCTGGTCAAGGGGACGTGGAGTGGAGCAAGGTCGCTGTGCGATTAGACCGTTTGGGCTATAATGGCGCGATTTCCATTGAGCTAGAGGATCACCGTTTCTGGGGAACATTGGAGAAAGAACGGGAAGGTATCGTGAAAGCGGCGGCGCATTTGAGAAATTATTTTTAATGGAAAAAATAAATCGTTCGGGAACCTTATCTGATCAGCCTATTGCTGATTGGGTAAGGTTTTTTTGGGTCAAGGAAAATATATCCAAGATGTGGCGAATATGATAAGATATTGTCGAATTAGTATCCTACTAAATTTGATGAAGATTTGCAGGGGGAGCCCAATGCACGCACGTATCTTGAGTCAAGCCGCCAAACAACAGTCACAAGGAGGGAATTCAAGCAGGTCCAGTACACAGCAGAATATGTCGAATAATCCGTATTCTAGCCTTTTACATTTACAACGAACGATCGGAAATAAGGCTGTTCAGCAGATGGTTGTCGGGGCGCCACTTATACAAGCTATGAAATGGCCTACTGGTAAGCCGCAATCAAAATTAATGACCCAAATCGATGAATATTGGAGCGACTTGGACAAAGCGGACGTTAAGGAATTCTATGAGTGGTGTGCTTCGGATAAACAATTTGRGATTATTCCCAAAGAACTTAGCCACTCGGAATGGAAAACGCTCAGGGATACATGCTCGGGGGCAAAGATGGATGAACAAGGTTTCTTGGGTGATCCTACTGAGAGGAATGTACGGGCTATTTTTACCTTCCTTACTGCGAAGAAAGTGATTCCTTTCAAAAGTTACGATATGGGAACTTATGTAGAAACGAATGATCGGTTAGCAGCTGATATCTCAAGTAAGCAAACCCAAGGAGTCTTCAATCTCGACCGAATTATTGAGTTGGATAAATCATTCGCTTTTGATCTCGTAGCGGCGGACAAAGAACGGCATGCAGCGCTATGGGAGAAAGAGAACGGCTAGTACGAAAGCAAATGCCGGGGCAACGGGTTACTTGGAAATTGGCGGATCATATTCGGCTCAAGATCTGCGGACTGCTCATGATGAATGGCGTGCTTTCGGTAACGCATATGAGAGCTCAGATGGCAAAGTCGATTATCTGGATAATATACATAGCCCAGGGAATGGAACGGCGCAGGACAAAATGGGTCATGCCAATTATGAGAGCCGCTCCTGCTCCAGGCAAATGGATTTCATTTCTACGTGGGGTGGAAGCCGAACGGTCATGCATGTTGGTTTACAAGGTACTGAGAAATAGGATCTGTGCTGAAAATATACAGGCCAGAACCGCGCTCAGCGCGGTTTTTTCTATAGTTAGTTACTTTCGATACTACTTGTATGATACAATAAGTTTAGAAATTGACAGAAGATGGCATGCTACATACAACAAACATGTTTTGAGGTGAAAGGATTGAATGACAAAGTTGTGCTGCCGGTTTGGACGGTCGGCTTATTTATCGTTGTAATGAATACGACGATGTTTAATGTTTCCATCCCTAGTATTATTGGAGATCTTCATATATCTGCGGATCTCGGAGCGTGGGTCATCTCGAGCTACTCTATCGGATATGCGTTATCCACGGTCATTTACAGCAGGTTAACGGACGTAGTGCCAATAAGAAGGTTGCTGACGGTGGGACTGCTGGTGCTTGGTCTATCTTCCGTATACGGGATTTTTGCGCACAGCTTCCATGCCTTACTCGCCGCTCGTATCCTTCAATCCGCAGGTGCCGGGGTAATGGCCGGACTTGGCTTGGTGCTGGCGAGTCGATACGGAAAGAGGACTCTCAGCCATTCCGTTTCGATCTGCTCGGAGCTATCTTAACCGTTATCAATGCTGCCACGGTGCTATTAGCTGTGACGCAATTATCATTGATTTGGATCGGTGTTAGCGTTGTATCCTTCTTGCTGCATGCCTGGCATCTGAGGAGAGGGACAGAAACGTTCATCAACCCAGATTTATTGCGAAATCCTGATTTTCGTAAACTGGTTGTCATAGGATTTTGTGTTTTGATTTTAAATCTTGGGAACCTGTTTCTGATGCCGCTTGTACTGGCAAACCTGTTTCATCGCTCAGCGATGGAAATCGGCTTGACGATTGCGCCTGGCGCTATTCTTTCGGCTTTCATGACTCGCTTCGTCGGTCGCTGGATTGATACATACGGGAATCTCCGTTTGTTGCTGATCGGGCACATCTTGATTTCTGTTGTCATGCTTCTATTTTACAGTGTAGTAGGGGCTTCTTCCATTGTGGTGCTGGTCGGGTATATTTTCTTTTCGCCTGCCTTTTCAGCAACGCTTTCCTCATTAAACAACGAGACTTCGCGTATTCTACCGAGAACGCTCATCGGATCGGGCATGGGGCTGATGCAGTTAATTCAGTTTTGCGGCGGATCTATTTCAGTTGCCGTATGCGGCATTTTGCTTGAGGTCCAAACTCATACAAGCCTTGCTGTGTCGTACGAGCATGTGTATGGTTTATTGCTGCTAATAGGCTTGGTTTCAATCGGGATGTTATTGTGGTATCAGTCTGCTGGTAAAAGAGTACGCCAGGCCGGAAATTGATTAGTGAAAAATCATTTCCTTGCAAAATAAACGAAAGTCACCTATTATGGACATTRCAGGTCCATAAAGAAGTGAGCTATATTTTAATCGCTGGAAGGTGTTACACATGCAATTCTCCAAAAGCACAGGCTATGCTCTGCATGCCATCATCCATTTAGCCCGCACGGATAAAGGTCATCATGTAGGGATTAAGGAATTAGCAACGCTGCTAGGTGTCTCCGAGAGCTATTTGTCCAAAATCATGTCGAAGCTGCGGCAGGATGGCATCGTGCGTGCAATGACAGGTGCGAGTGGGGGTTACGAGCTAGCTAAATCAGCTAAACTGATTACGTTTCTTGATGTCATTCAGGTTGTTGAGGGCCGTCAGAAGATGTATGAATGTTTCAACCTAGATTCGCAGCAGCATCAGTTATTTTTTGAATCAGAAGCTCAGGGTTCTAATCACTCAGAACATCATGAAGGCAATGAGTGTTTGGTTAAAAAAGTGATGGACGGTGCTGAACGGCAGATGGTTCATTACTTACAGCAGCACACGATTCAAGGTGTACTCGATTCAGCAGCATCAAAAAGTACAAAATAAGCAGTAATCAAGGAGCTATTAGCTTCTTGCAGCTATATTATGGACATTAGAGATCCAGGAGGATGATAAAGATGGAACAGCTTATGGATGTAGGGATTATTGGCGGAGGTCCAGCAGGATTGAATGCAGCACTTGTGCTCGGGAGGGCTAGAAAAAACGTCCTTGTCATCGACGAAGGACGTCCACGTAATCGAGTAACACGGGAGACGCATGGTTTTCTTACGCGAGATGGCGTTGCTCCAGGGGAGTTTCGGCGGATTGCGAGAGAACAGATTCAAGTCTATCCGACTGTTCACTTTGTTGATGAGGCGGCAGTAACGATTACAGGCGTGGATGGTAACTTTGAGGTCACAACTACACAAGGTACAACTTATCGGGCGAAAAAGCTGCTATTCGCAGTAGGCATGAAAGACCTACCCGTCGAGATTAACGGCTTAGCTGAGGTTTATGGTAAAAGCGCGTTTGTTTGTCCATATTGYGATGGATGGGAGTTGCGCGACCAATCACTTGTTGTCATTACCAAGGGGGCTAAGGCGCTGCACATGGCCAAAATGTTGGCAGGCTGGACGAATCAGTATGTCATTTGCACCAATGGACCCGACGAATTAACAGATGACCAACGAGAAGAACTCAAGCAGCATCATGTATCCGTATTCGACGCACCGATCTTGCGTATTGAATCGGAGGAGGGAATGGTGCAGCAGGTGATCTTAGAGAATGATACCATTGTTCCTTGTACGGGTATATTCTTTGCGCCGAAGCTTGCTGCCGGATCTGATATCCCGCAAACACTTGGTTGCCAGATGAG
>NZ_JBFTQB010000847.1:0-2841 GCF_056398785.1 Paenibacillus sp. 01T422
TAGTTTAATGTTAGCACTCTCTCTACTTGAGTGCTACTCCTTATTTTTATATCATTCCACCAATTTAATGTCAATCGCTATTCATCGTTAATCTCTTGTGAAGATGATACAAAATGCCGTTCCTCCCTTACACACAAGGTGTTAGTGAGAAACGGCATTGGGTTATTTCATGGAAGCCGCTGGACTGGACTTCAGGGCAACACTTGATTTGCGGTGATGTAGTCCGTAATACAACAGCGCCGAACATGCGACAACAATCCCTGCTACGAAGTACATCGTGTGATAGTTTGTTTTGGACGCAACAAGACCAAGTACGTACGAGCCGATTCCATAACCGGTATCGAAGAGCAAGAAATACGTGCCTGTGGCAAGTCCTCTGCGATGAGCGGGTGCAGCTTGGATAGCAATGGTCTGGAAGCTTGGCAGCATCGCACCGAAGCCAAGTCCCAGCAGTCCGCCAGTAACTAGAAATGGAACAGGAGAAGATGTCAGGCTGAGGCCAATCATCCCCAGAGTGAATAAAATAACGCCAGGGTAAACTAAGCCGTTAGGTCCTGAACGATCGAACCATTTGCCGGTAAACGGCCTGGAAATGACAATCATCAAAGCGAACACCATGAAGAAGTAGCTTGCGTATTTCTCCAATCCGTTCGATTTGGCATAAACAGATAGGAACGTCGTGATGGCACCGTAGGAGAAGGCGAGCACACTGCCTGTCAGAGAGATCGGGATCGCGCGCGGCTCGATGAACTTTCTCCAGCCCTTCTCCGGTTTCACGGATGCTTGTACGACCCGCTGCGGGATGCGTAGGGATAACCCGAACATAAGAGATATCACGGAGAATACGATACATACACCAAACAGCAGCGTATTATTGTTTGATTGCATAATCGTTAAACCGAGAAACGGTCCGACAACCATCGCGAGGCTCATGAAAAGGCTGAAATAGCCGATGCCTTCTCCTTTCCGGCGCTCTGGAACCAAGTCAATAGCTACTGCTCCGGCAGCTGTGGTAGCCATCCCAAAGCCAATGCCATGAAGAAAACGTAGGCCTAGCAATACATTATACTGATGAATAAATGGATATAGCGCGGTACAAATCATAAAAAGGACAAGGGAGAAGGAGATGATCTTCTTCCGATTCCACTCGTCCATCCATTTACCGGTTAATGGCCGTAAAATAACGGTTGAAATAATGAAGACGGTCATTACCAGACCAATTTGCTGTTGTCTTGCATGCAGAGTATCGGTGACAAAGATAGGCAAAGTTACGGCTAGAATATAAAATGTCATAAATAAAAAAAAGCTGCTGAGACATACAGCAACGAAATCGCGATTCCACAATTTCTTATCGGTATTCACTGTGATTCCTCCACTTCCTTGATGCGTGCATTGGCTTCTTGGGTGATTTGAATTAGCAGCGACTTGAGTAGAGAAGTCTGTTCCTCTGTGAAGCTGCTGAGTAGGGAGTCCATGACCTTCTGCTCAATCGGGGTGAGGATATCTTTCATAGCTCTGCCTTGATCCRTAATGAACGTTAGAAAGGAACGGCGATCCTGCTCATTAGCGCGGCGCTCAATCATGCCTTTGCGTTCCAATTGGTCCAGGATTCGGGTAATATTCGTTTGATCTTTCTCCGCCCTCATAGCGAGCAGCTTCTGCGTAATACCATCCTCGCACGCCAGACGATGAAGCACGACCCATTGTTCTGTCGTCATATCGTAAGGCTGAAACTGAGAGCCCAAAAGCTGTGTCATTCGGCGCCCGGCATGGTTCAAAATAAACCCCAAGGAATGATCCAGCTGCATAGCACAAAACCCCTTTCGAAAATTAGTTGCTATAGCAATTATATTCTTAGCAATTATATTCGTCAATCATTTTGATGCGTTTTGCATAAGCTTATTCAGATCGGACATACTAATTTTCGACGGTGATTCAGAGAGGTGTTGTGTCGCATTCAATGTAGACGAAATACCAGGGAAGTTGTTGTTGAATCTACCGTAAAGCGAGGAGATGTGCCGCAGGCCATTAATGTAGTCCAAAGCTGCAGGAATGTGATGAGGTAGTTACCGAGCGAAGTATGGTTCAAGGCAAAAGTACCATCAATTTGTCACCGTCGAAAAGGACTCCGCGAGGAGTCCTTTTTCTTATGGTGTATGGAGTTAGAAACGATTGATATCCGTGCTCTCAATGATCGGCTGCGGATAGCCGTTAATGGCGGTTTCAATCATGGCGCGGCCGACCTTCTCCGAGGTTGTGACCGAATTCGGGAACCATTTTTCCAGCATCGGGTAAAATGGTTTCATGACCGTATAAACAGCTTGATATAGCTTTGTTTTGGATCTGACGCCGTGCAGAGGCAGAATACCGCCAGGCCTGAACATATATGCCGCTTGGAAAGGCAGCTTGAGCAGGTCGTTTTCTGTTTTGCCTTTGACACGCGCCCACATACTGCGCCCCCGCTCAGAGCTATCCGTGCCAGTGCCAGTCACGTAGGTAAAGGTCATGGCGGGGTTTAGCCTCACCAAAGTTTGTGCCACACTCATGGTTAAATCGTACGTTATCGCCGTATATTTCTCCTCGCTCATTCCCGCTGAAGAGACGCCAAGGCAGAAAAAGCAAGCATCAAAACTGGAGAGTTCGCCCTCCAAGGCAGATAAATCTAACAAGTTCGCATGCACGAGTTCGCGCAGTTTCGGGTGCTGCTGCCCAGTTGCATTTCGACCTATTGTTACTACACGCTTGATCCTTGTATCAAGCAGACATTCACGCAGCACAGACTGCCCTACCATCCCGGTTGCTCCGAAAAGAAGAACGTTCAATGAGATCACACCTCTCTAT
>NZ_JBFTQB010000848.1:0-2839 GCF_056398785.1 Paenibacillus sp. 01T422
CCAACAAAGCGGTTAGATCTGGCTGCGATTGGTAAACTGCATTTCCGCGAGTTGGATTATACAAGGTACCCATGTGTAAGGATGGCATATGAGAGCGGTAGACAAGGTGGAACGACACCGACGGTTTTCAATGCAGCCAATGAAATTGCTGTTGCTCGTTTCCTCAAAGGGGAAATCACTTTTCTCCAAATCGAGCAAGTCATTGAAGCAGCGTTACAGAAGCATGAGTCTTATTCCAATCCTGAGCTGGATCTCATTCATGAGCAGGATCTATGGGCTAGATCATTTGCGGAGTCTATTCAATTTTAATGTGTTAAGAGCTTAAGTCAGTGAGTGTGGCTCGGCTCTTTTTTTCTCTGGTTACAGGTACGTCTAATTCATTCTCCCTGCTCGTATACTGTGCTAAACGGGCATAGCTTGTATTCAGCGGTTCAATAATGGTAATCTAAGAACATGCTGTCCATGAAGGAGGAAATACGACTTGTCAGCCATAGAAGTTGGATTGAAGGTTATTTTGATGTTTTTCATTCTTGTTTCGATTCATGAATGGGGGCATTTTTACTTTGCAAAACGCGCAGGCATCTTAGTTAGAGAGTTTGCCATCGGTTTTGGACCCAAGATTTTCTCATATAAAAAAGGGGAAACTCGTTATACGCTTCGCCTACTGCCCATCGGTGGTTTTGTTCGTATGGCTGGAGAAGATCCGGAAATTGTTCAAGTGAACCCTGGACAAACCATTGCCATTAAATTAAATAAACAAAATGAAGTGTCCTCCCTTTTTCTCGATCAATTAGACCGTCGCTCCAATGTCATATTGGGTGTTGTGGAACATATCGATCTTGAAAAAACACTGCAAGTTTCACTCGATGTCGATGGAGAAAGAGTAACCTATCCGGTTGACCGAGAAGCGATGATGGTTACCAAGGGAGTTGAAACACAGATTGCACCGTATGATCGGCAATTCGGATCGAAAACCGTTGGGAAACGGGCGATTGCTATTGTAATGGGACCTGTGATGAACTTTCTTTTGGCGATCGTGTTGTTCCTAATCGTTGTAATCATGTCTGGTGTCTTTACGAATGTAAAGCTGGATTCCGTGCTTGGGGGTAAAGCAGGAGAGAAGGCAGGGTTGCAAAAAGGGGACATTATCATTTCGATTGATAATCAGCCGATTGGCGATGACCGAGAGAAGCTGGTAACGTCGATTCAATCATCTGCTGGGAAGCCAATGACTTGGGTAATTGACCGCGCAGGGAATCCGCTGACTCTGCAGGTAACACCAGAAACGGAAGCAGGCTCAGGCAAACTAGGTGTTGTGATCTCAGGTGACCGAAGAAGTGCTTCATTTGGTGAAGTAATAAGTGGAACTTATGAACAAGTTGTTGGGACAACAATTGGAATCGTAACTAGTTTGCAGAAGCTAGTGATGCTGCAATTTAAACTGGATGATTTAGGTGGTCCGGTTAGAACAGCTCAAGTGTCTGCCCAATTTGCCCAAATGGGAATAACTGTTTTTCTCTCGTGGATGGCTACATTAAGTTTATATCTTGGGATATTTAATCTTTTGCCGATCCCTGCTTTGGACGGAAGCAGATTATTGTTCATGGGACTAGAGGCGCTTCGCGGCAAGCCAATTGATCCGAACCGGGAGAGTATGGTTCACTTTGTTGGGTTTGCGCTGCTCATGCTGCTTATGGTGGCCGTAACGTACAATGATATTTTACGTTTAATTAAGGGATAGTTCTAATGATCTAGGAGGGTTTATGTCAAACGATAAGCAGTTTGTTAAAGAGATTACACCACAGGGAGAGGATTTCTCCCGTTGGTACATAGATGTGATCAAAAAAGCGGATCTGATGAGCTACTCACCGGTTCGCGGTTGTATCGTTTTTAAACCGGATGGCTACGAAATTTGGGAAAACATTCAACGCGAGTTGGATAGCAAATTCAAAGAAACGGGTCACAGGAACGCTTATTTCCCTCTTTTCATCCCAGAAAGTTTTTTCCAAAAGGAAAAAGAGCATGTAGAGGGCTTTAATCCAGAACTGCCATGGGTAACAGAAGCTGGCGGCGAGAAATTGGAAGAACGTTTGGCAATTCGCCCTACTTCTGAAACTATGATTGGGCATATGTACTCCGAGTGGATCAACTCCTATCGTGATCTTCCTTTGTTGATTAACCAATGGGCAAATGTGGTTCGTTGGGAGAAGCGTACGTTGCCTTTCCTGCGTACAACTGAGTTCCTATGGCAAGAAGGCCATACGGCACATGAGGATGAGCAGGATGCACGCCGTGAAACTATGCAAATGTTAGACGTGTATCGTCAATTTGCTGAGGATTTCTTGGCTATTCCGGTCATCGTTGGTCAAAAGACACCTTCTGAGAAATTCGCTGGCGCAATTGATACTTTCTCGATTGAAGCGATGATGAAAGATGGAAAAGCTGTACAAGCAGGTACCTCTCACTACCTGGGTACGAATTTCGCTGTTGCTTTTGATATCAAATTCTTGGATCGCGAGAATCAACACCAATTTGCACATACCACTTCATGGGGCGTGAGTACTCGACTTATCGGTGCGCTGATCATGGTTCATGGTGATGACAGAGGCTTGGTTCTTCCGCCTAAAGTCGCTCCAACACAAGTAATCATGATTCCAATTGGTCCTCCAAAATCACGGGATCAAGTCATCGCTCGGGTAGACGAATTGTACGCTGATCTTAAAAAAGCAGGTGTCCGTGTGAAAGTGGACGATCGCGCTGATCAAAGCCCAGGCTGGAAATTCAATGAATATGAAATGCGCGGCGTACCGATTCGCGTTGAATTGGGACCACGTGATAC
>NZ_JBFTQB010000849.1:0-2834 GCF_056398785.1 Paenibacillus sp. 01T422
CTCCATGCTGTTGAGCAATCCGTCCTTTGCAAAATGGGCGTAAATGTTCGTGAGCAGCAAATCCGGAGGTTGATTGCGGCTGATCATGGTATTGTACGCACTATCCAGAATGTCCCAGTTAATGACCTGCAATTCCACCTTGATATTCGGATACTTCGTTTCAAATTCTTTCACTAGATTTTCAAAATATGGCTTCGTAGATGTGCTGTATTCAGCAGCCACAAATGTAATCGTTGCTTTCGCGTCAGGATCGGCAGAAGCTGAATGGTGAACTTCCTCGTTGATGCATCCTGTGAGCAAAATGCCCGTAAGCTGCAGCAGCATAAGCGACGAACCCACTTTTCTTTTATCTATACGGCTCATTTTTTGATCCCCCTTCCGTCATATCACTACTTTTCCACCAATGGAAAGAGAAGCTCCTGATTTTCTTGGGTGTACATGTTTTCTTTGGTTATGACATGGGCGTCTATATTCACTCTGGGGTCCACCTTAATACCGGATAAAGCTTGCACTGCTGTTTCAACGGATAAATACCCCATATTAAACGGTTTTTGTACGATTGTGGCTTTAATAGCCCCTTCTTCCAAGAGCTTAATCTCATAAATAGAGCTATCAAATCCGACAATTCTAATTTGATCCTCCCCTTTTTTCTCTTTAATTGCCCTGGCTGCCCCTAACGTAGCCGTTTCATTTAATGCTGAAATACCTTGAATGTTCGGATACATAGCCAGCAGATGTTTTACCTGTTCGTAAGCCGCATCCTCAGTCCCGTCAAATCCATAACTCCCCGCGAATTCTACGCCAGGAAAATCGGCTATAGCATCCTTAAATCCGCTCTCACGCTCCTTCTCGGCGATCGTCTGTTTATTGCCGCTAAGTGTCATCACCCGAAATAATTTACCATTCTGCCCGCCAGCCAATATCATTCCGGCTTTTCTCCCCGCTTCGATATTGTCTGTTGCAATAAGAGTTGCTTCTGCACGCGTATTAATCGGTGAATCGAGCAGAATGAGTTTCGTTCCGGACTCCTTTATTTTCAAGGCAGTTGGCCCGAGCTTCTCGTAATCGGTGGCTGCAAGAATAATAGCGTCAGGCTTCTTCACAAGTGCTTCATTCACATTCCGAATTTGCCCTTCGGTATCCGTCTCCGATATGGGTCCAGTAATATCGATGTTTACAGCGAACTCTTTAGCAGCCGCTTTTATGCCTGTACTAACCATTTGCCAATAATCCGAGCGAATATTGTTCGTTTTTAGGACAACAGCGATCTCAAGCTTTCTAGGATTCGTAATACGCAGCATTTCCATGATGGTTATTAGGACAAAACCAATCACAATCACGGACAGTACAGCCAAGAAAACCGGCTTCTTAACGGCCATCGATGACTCCTTTCTGTCCACTTTTGGGGAGTACAATCCTAACCTCCGTACCTTCCCACTTTTCGCTTTTAAAAGTAAGACCAAATTCATTACCGAACAGCTTAATGCGTTCATTCACATTGCTGACCCCAATGCCCTTGATGATGCCATCCTTCAATTTCAAAATGTGCTCCAACTTCTCCGGTTCCATGCCAACTCCGTTATCTGCTACGACAAACACGATGTTATCTCCGTCTTCTTGTCCTGTTATTTTTACTAAACCGGGCTCCAAACTGTTTTTGATCCCATGATAAATCGCATTTTCAACAATGGGCTGCAAAATAATCTTCGGAATATGGACCTCTAGAATCCCAGGATCAACATCAATTTGAAAATCCAGCTTATCCTTATATCTCATCGATTGAATGAGCAAATAGTTGGTGATGTGCTCGATTTCCACCCGAACAGGAACGGTTTCATTATTTTTATTAATAATTGCACGAAATAACTTAGCAAGTGAAGAGGTCATCTGGACGACCTCATCATGTTTTTTACGTTCCGCCATCCAGATGATGGAATCCAGCGTATTATACAAGAAATGAGGATTTATTTGCGCTTGAAGCAGCTTCATTTCACTCTTTCGCTTGCTTTCCTCATTCTGAATAATTTGATTCATTAACTCTTTGATTCGGCTGACCATGATATTGAAGGTTTGGCCCAATTGTCCAATTTCATTCTCGCTGCGAAAGTCCGATCGGATGCTGAAATCGCCTTTTTCCACTTGTTTCATGCTGCTTTGCAGTATTTTGATGGGTCTTGATAGATGGCGGGAAATAAAGAAGGAGAGGTACAACGCGATGACTAAAGCTAGAATCGTCCATAAAAAATACGAGATGTTAATTTGATACTGATTCGCAATGAGCTCATTGGCGTAGGCAACCCCGACAATTTTCCAACCAAAGTGCGTTTCTTGGATCGTATAGATCCGTTTTTTGTTCCCATCCCCTGTTGTAAAGCTTCCGCTACCCGACTGTTTGACCTCATCAATCATCTCTTCCTTTAAATTGCTGTTAATCAGCTTCTGCTGCGGGTGATACACGATGCTACCATCTTTGTCGAGGATGAATACATACCCTCTTTTTCCCAGATTAATATGATTGCAAATCTCGCCAAGGACATTTAAGTTCAAATCGACCAGGAAAATACCCTCTCCCGTAATGCCGTCTGCACTTTTCAGCTCCCTGCTTAAGGAAACGACCCAACGGTACTCATTCTGGATAATGTTCTGGATGTGGGGAGCAGAAATAACGGATTTGCCTCCTTCTGCCTTTGCATTTTTGTACCATGGCTGTTCCTGGACATTGGCGTTCAGATTCAGACTTGTAATTCGACGGTCTGAAACAAATCGATTATTGTAGCCAAAAACCATAATCGAAGCAATGTCTTTGCGGGTAATCAAGATGGATTGAAATAGGT
>NZ_JBFTQB010000850.1:0-2834 GCF_056398785.1 Paenibacillus sp. 01T422
CTTTTAGGAAACGCTAGAAAAGAAGCAAGCAATCTTCATACATAAGGAGAGATGAACGTGGAGAAACGAATGTTCGGCCGCACGGGGCAGCAATTTCCGCTGCTTAGCTTTGGCGCACAACGCATCGTAGACGAGCACAACTGTACGGAAGATGAGGCTATTGCGATCGTGAATCGCGCGATTGACGAAGGCATCACTTATTTCGATACGGCACCGAGTTATTCCAAAGGTCAATCGGAAGAGAGACTTGGCAAAGCGTTAGCACTGCATGGCCGCAGAAACGATGTCTGGATTGCGACCAAAACGAACGACCGCACGAGAGACGGTTCTATGAAGCTGCTTGAAGCGAGCCTGAAAAGGCTGCAAACGGACCATGTCGAAGAGTGGCGCTTGCACAATATTATGACGATGGAAGAGCTGGACAACTGTTTTGCCAAAGGCGGTGCTATGGAAGCGCTGCTTGAAGCAAAAGACCAAGGCTTGATCAAACATATCTCAATCAGCGGACACACGAACCCTCGCGTTCAGCTCGAAGCCATAGATCGATACCCGTTCGATAGTGCACTTGTGGCACTCTCGGCAGCTGACCACCTTGTGTACAGCTTCGCTCATGAGTTTCTGCCGAAAGCGAATGAGAAAGGCATTGCCGTGATCGGCATGAAAGTTATGGCACTTGGCAAGCTTGCTCCGTGGTACGAGAAGGCGCTGCAATATACGTTCTCTTTGCCGATATCCACAGCAATCGTCGGCATGGAATCGATGGAGCAGCTAGAACAAAATCTAGCCATCGCCAAAAGCTTTAAACCAATGACGGAACTCGAACAGCTCTCCTTCCTGAAGGAGATTATGCATCTGGCTAATCCGGATGTACTGCGCTGGAAATCAACCGACTGGGTGTCGGGGGAATGGTATGTTCGTTAAATAGGCGCATGAAAAAGGAGCTAAGCGKCTTGAATRCGCTTAGCTCCTTGGCTTTTGGCGTCAATTGCTGAGAGTGTCCCCGACTTACAGACTTATTTGGGTGCGATGGGAACTACAGGCCGCTATTTATGCCAAGTTGGCTGATTTCAAGATCGGGAGGGAACTGTGGGGTCTTATTTGCCATCAAAAGCCTACACGGAGTCCATTATTGTTTAATTAGAGGACTGTAGTTCCCGCTCGTTGGCAAAGTGCCGATTCCCAGTAAAATAGAGGATCGTAGTTCCCTTTCACGGACGAATGTATCCATTATATCGGAACATAATGCAGCAATGGCGATAGCCTCGTCTCGTTATTCAATAATTAACGCATAAACAATACCAGGGCCATGCACCCCAATGGTCAAATCGTTCTCGATATCGGCTGACCGACTCGGGCCTGATATAAAATGAATGCCTGCAGGCCGCTCGCCTAAGGCAAGCTCGTCAAAAGGCCGCAGCACCTCGCCAAGCTTCGTCCGAAGCTTCTCCACGGGGATGATCGCGATGAACGTCGTCGGGAGCAGACTAACGCTTCGGCCACGCGTAGCGTCAGACGTGACGACTAACGAGCCGGTGTAAGCTACCGCATGCTCGACAGCCACGATGCCGATATCTGCGCCAGCCGCCTTAGCGACCAGCTCATCTTTGGCCTCAGYGGTAGCGCCTTGCGCGTTCCACACGGTGATGTTCGTTTCCGTGTCAGCTGAGAGACTAGCGCGCAGCATTTCCAGCTCCGGCTGATCTTGTATGATCAGATTTTTCGCTTGCGTTTTAGCGATAAAATCAATAATGAAGGCTTGCGCTTCTGTCATACCTGACAGGCGATAGGTATGTCCGCCTGCTTTTTGCCAATTCGACATGAAGAGCTGAATACGCTCCTCCTGCGGAAGGTTGACGTCCTCCCAAAAAGCGGGAGCCCCCTTCATCGGATGTGCTGGAGCGCTCTGTAGCGGCTTCGCTCGACCCAGACGCGTCGAAATATTAGCAAAGAATGATTCCTGCTTCTTGAGAGCTTCTTCGTGCAATTGCTGCAGGAATGCCGGATCTGATTTAGCCATGATGATGCCCTCCTCCGCCGTTTGTGCGATCAGCCACTAGCTTCTCCATGCGCGCTTTCATGACAGCATCCAGCTCAGGGAACGTGCCTTCCAGCTCTTGCTCAATGTCCTTCCACGATTCACGGAATGTCTTCTTGGCCATACTTGGCGTATAACGATACGAGTTCCAGCCCTTAAGGGGGCCAATCCGTGCCTTAATATGGCCATCGCGGACAAGCAGCTTTTGCCCGATGCGACCAAGCTTAATGAGTGCCTTCACACGCTTGGCATCGGACATGAGGAAGTTAAAGCCTTTCATCCCGATTTTCTCAACAAAATCCGTGGAGCCTCGCTCAACTTTACGCTGGCGAAGATATACGAGCATATCGTGCAGCGGAATTTTGACCGGACAAGCCTCATAACAAGCTCCGCAGAGGCTGGAGGCGTTGGCGATGTCGTCCCACTGGTCGACATCTTTGTTCAAAGCTGGCGTCAGCACGGCGCCGATCGGGCCGCTGTATACGCCGCCATAAGCATGACCGCCGATATGGCGGTACACCGGGCAGGCGTTCAAGCAAGCACCGCAGCGAATACAGTTCAGCAATTCCTGGAACTCTGGATCTCCAAGCTGCAGGGAGCGTCCATTATCGAGGATGATGATATGCATCTCCTCAGGGCCATCGCCATCCTGCTGACGCTGCGGACCAGATATTACGGACATATAGACCGTTAGTTTCTGTCCAGTAGCTGAGCGAGGCAGCAGTGTCGCCATGACTTCGAGATCGTCCAGCGTAGGAATGATGCGCTCCATTCCCATGTATGTGATCTGCGTCTTAGG
>NZ_JBFTQB010000851.1:0-2830 GCF_056398785.1 Paenibacillus sp. 01T422
ATACGAGGCTCTGCTTGTTGAAGGCGCAGGAGGCGTAGCTGTTCCGCTGAACGATGATGCCCTGATCGTGGATTTGATCGCAGAGCTTCGAATTCCCGCACTGATTGTTGCTCGTTCCAGTCTGGGCACGATTAACCACACGATACTAACGGCAGCTTTTCTAAGGCACTATGGAATCAATATCGTAGGTGTCATCTTAAATGACGGAGACGATCCAGAAATTGGGCATGATCCGAGCGTTGCGACGAATGCGGAGCTTATCGAGCAGTATAGCGGTCTTCCCGTTCTCGGTTGCTTTCCTTCTCTACCTGCTGATGTGAATACAGAACTTTTGATACATACGGCAAGGAAATCTATACAACTAGCACCGATCAAACATGCGCTAAAGTTCTGCCACAATGAACCTCAAGGAGGAGACCATGAACATTATTTCATCCCATAAGGATTGGCCTATGTTAGCCCAAAAAGCATTAAACGGCGAGTGTTTGACGGAAGAGGAAGGGCTGGCTGTTCTTGAAGCTGGCAATGATGAGGTTCTGCCGCTGCTGCAGGCGGCTTTTCAAGTAAGAAAGCATTATTACGGTAAGAAAGTCAAATTGAACATGATTATTAATGCGAAAAGCGGACTCTGCCCCGAGGACTGCGGTTATTGCTCGCAATCAATTGTTTCAACGGCGCCGGTAAGTAAATATACCTTGCTTGATAAAGATACGCTGCTAGCTGGGGCACGTGAAGCTATGGCGCGTAAAGCCGGAACGTATTGTATTGTAGCGGCAGGCAAAGGGCCGACAGACAAGGAATTGGCGCAAGTCGTGGATGCCGTAAAAGAAATCCGTGAAACGATGCCGCTCAAAATTTGTGCTTGTCTAGGTATTTTGAAGGACGAGCAAGCACAGCGGCTTGCAGAGGCAGGCGTACATCGATACAACCATAATCTCAATACGAGCAAAGCGAACTACCCGTCGATTACGACGACCCATACGTATGATCAGCGTGTTGAAACGGTGGAAAAAGTAAAAACATACGGCATGTCCCCCTGCTCCGGTGTGATTATCGGGATGGGTGAAACCAATCAAGAAATTGTGGAAATGGCCTATGCACTGCGTGAGCTGGATAGCGATTCGATTCCAATTAATTTCCTCAATGCCATTCCTGGAACGCCTTTGGAGCATGCGGGCCGTACTCCGGCGATGAAGGCATTGAAAGTATTAGCTTTATTCCGTTTCATCTGTCCGTCCAAAGAAATTCGTGTAGCAGGAGGCCGCGAGGTGAATCTCCGTACGCTGCAGCCCATGTCGCTGTATGCGGCGAATTCGCTTTTTGTCGGTGATTATTTGACAACGGCAGGCCAATCGATTGGCATCGATCACCAAATGATTGAAGACTTGGGCTTCGAGATTGAACTCAACGCTTTATAAGGTGGTGCGAACAATGAACGTGGTATCACCTTTGAAATGGATGGAACTGGAACTTGCCTCTCTGGAGGAAGCTTCCTTGAAACGCTCACTGCGAGCAAGTTCAGCAGTTCCAGGGTTTCCTGGACGCATGTTCCGCGGGACAGGATCGCACAATCTGCTCAACTTGTCCGGCAACGACTATCTTGGACTGTCCCAGCATCCTGCAATGATCGAAGCGATGCGGGAGGTACTGCTCAAAGAAGGCGTTGGCGCAGGGGCATCCCGCCTTGTGACTGGCAACCGGCTAGCCTATATGGAACTCGAAGAGGCTATCGCCGAGTGGCAGAACTGCGAAGCCGCCCTTGTATTTGCCAATGGTTATATGGCAAATACAGGAGTTATCCGTGCTGTAGTCGGCCGGGATGATGTGGTGTTTAGCGATCAACTGAATCATGCCAGTATGGTTGATGGTATTCTGATGAGCCGGGCGGAGTTGGCTCGATATCGGCATAACGATATGGAGCACTTGGGAGCGCTTCTGCATAAGCATCGTGATAAAAAACGAAAGCTGATCGTTACTGATGCTGTCTTCTCCATGGACGGAGATCAGGCTCCTCTGCAAGATCTCATCCTACTCAAGCATGAGTATGGAGCGATGCTGATGGTGGACGAAGCGCACAGCGGTGGAATTTATGGAAGGCGCGGCGAGGGGTTATGCCATGTTCTCGGGGTAAAGCACGAGGTGGACATTCATATGGGAACGTTCAGCAAGGCCTTCGGCGCCTACGGTTCCTATGTGTGCGGCAGCCGCACGCTCATTGATTACCTCGTGAATAAGGCGCGTACGCTTATTTATTCAACAGCAATGCCCCCTGCGCTGCTCGCAGGCATTGCTCAAGCATTAGTGCTGGTGCAGCAGGAGCACTGGCGTCGTGAAYGGCTGCACACAATCATCCGTTCCTTCCGATCTTTGCTGCAAAAGTCCGGATTCCTGCTCGGAATAGGCGATTCGCCTATCGTGCCGATCATCATCGGCGATAATGAGACGGCGTTGCGCTTCAGCGCAGCGCTGGAAGAGCAAGGCATCGCAGCGGTTGCAATTAGGCCGCCGACGGTTCCTGAGGGGACAGCTCGCATCCGCTTCTCATTATCTGCAGCCCATACAGATAAAGAACTGCGAGATGCAGCGGCGCGTATTCGTGACGTAGGGCTGCAGCTTGGAGTATTGGGATGATGACACCAATCAATAGCGCGACAATTGTCTGGTTGCCTGGGTGGAGTATGCCCCCTGAGGTTTTTGATCGGCTTTGTAAGGCGCTGCCTGATTATCATCACGTGCAAGTCAATATTAGTGAGGCCGAAACGCCTGAAGACATGCTGACGATCACCGAAGCCGTGGCAGCAAAATGGCAATCATCCGTTGTCCATAGACC
>NZ_JBFTQB010000852.1:0-2828 GCF_056398785.1 Paenibacillus sp. 01T422
GAACGATGTACTTGGAATTCGCAACGTTAATGATGAAAACTTTCGAGTTACTATGGAAAAAATGAATAAGGGTGGCAATTACAAAACATTTGTTGCATTATTTGAAAAAGATGTGGCTGGTTTTGTAACTATAGTTCAGGCATTATCTGTAGGGGAACCGATTGGTTATTTACATATTCAAGCACTTGCTGTTAAAAAGGAATTTCAACATGGTGGGATAGGTACAAAACTATTAAGACACACTGAAAATTATGCTAAAGAAATCGGAATATCAACTATTATTTTATGTAGCGGATTTAAGCGAACCGAAGCACATGCTTTTTATGAGCATAATGGCTATGACAAAGATTCATACTGCTTTGATAAGATTATTAAACTTGACTAATAGGCATTATTTAAACCAAAAAATTGGGGGAAACCGAAATGAAGACAATTAAGAGCATGATGGAGCACTTGTACTGGGCGGACGGACGCATCTTGGACGCACTCGATGAGAGTGAGACGAAAAACAAAGACCTTCTGAAGCTGGTTCGGCATGTCGGGGTCGCGGAACGAGTCTGGTTGTCCCGATTGCAGGGCAAGGGCAGCGCGCAATATTCGTTGTGGGAAGAAGCGGAAGACCTGACGGCGTTCCGGACGATGTTCGAAGAAAACGCCGACCAATATCGCGTCTATATCGAAGGGCTCAAGGAATCAGAGTTAGACGAGATGATCCACTATGCGAACCAGAGTGGGGTTGCGTTCCGAACATCTGTCCGAGACATCCTATTGCAGGTCCTCTTACATGGGCAATATCACCGGGGACAGATCAACCGGGCACTTCGGATCGAATCGGCAGAGCCTGCCCAAGTTGATTACATCACATTTGCGAGGCTCTAAAAGAGCTTCATAATCACCTTAGTCGGAATTGGATTGGCAGTGAACTGCTTTCCGCCTACCGCCGTCCTTAACGTGCTGCTAAAATTTGCAAAGTAAGCGACATTTTAATAGATTCCTAATATTTTCCTAATGAACTTCAGGTAATATCTAATTTGTAGTAGTAAGCGTAATTAACTTACTTAATAAGATATAGATCGGAGAGTGTTATGATGGAATCTATTCTTCAAAAAAAAATTGAAAGCTTAAGATTGGAAATGATAAATCAAGTTTTTATAAACGGGAGTCTTACGCATGAGAAAGTAGTTTCAGCAAGCCAGCTTTTGGATAGATATATTTTGGTTTATCAAAAATTTATATTAAAGCAAGCAAAATATAAGAATTTGAAGTGTATTTGTTAGTTATATCTTTATTTCTTAAAGAGTCTGTATGCCCTTTTCTTAAGCTCACAATTGGAGATGGCTGGATCTATTATACAGACTTTATTAATAAGAAAGAAAAAATGAAGCTAGACGGGTCAAAAGGACAAACGGTTTTCTGAGCCCTAGAAAGTTAATACGCTAAGGCAAAACGATAGATCAATAAAAAAGAAGGCAGCCGGCCAGAATGATCGGCTGCCGTTGCCCGTTGAAGTAACGGGCAGATTAGCACGGTTTGGGGAGCATGTAGGTACAGAGTTGTGGAACATGAAACTTTCATAACAAATAAACGTCTAATAGATACTACAAATTTATTCTGGAGTAAATATGCCTAAAAATAGAAAGAAGAAGATGCTGCTTTTTGTTTTGCTGTTACTTGCACTGCTTATTATTCCACCATCCGTTTTTATAATTGATTACAACAGGGCACTAAAGGATATGCCACCGATTTTTGCAATTCGAACACAATTATATAAAGATGGCGGAACATCGATTTATAAGGGACTTGGTTATCAGGTTATTGACTATAATCAGCTAGATGGACGAAAAGATGTGGTCTTTAAATCCATAGTCGTTTCAAAAGGCAATTTTTCTACTAACGTAGGAAAGATAGTTGAATAACCAGGGAGCAGATCGCCGCGACCGCCATCTGTTCTCTTTTTCTTTGAAGTAACGGGAATTATGTATAGGAAAATAAAATTATTAACCGAATATATTTTTAGAAATGATAAATCAGGAAGGAGGGATTACGTAAGGTGCTGAATTATTGGGCAGAGAATCAAAATTGGGCTAAATTAACACCTTGGTTGGGGTTCATTACCATTGTAATGCTATTCTGGACATTCAGTCCTGTCGATACGATATTCTGGGCATTGATCAACATCCCATTATATTTGTTTCATCAAACCGAGGAGCATTATTGGCCGGGTGGCTTTAAGGATTACTTTAATCGAGTCGTGAATGGGTTGCCGGAGGGTGACGAGGCTTTAACGGATGAAAAAGTGTTTTGGATCAATATTATTCTAGTATGGCTGGCGTTCCTAATTTTCGGACTTTTATGTATCGTAAATATCGGCTTTGGTTTGTTAATTGTCATTTTTAGCTTGATGAACTGTGCCACCCATATTTATATAGGAATTAAATATAGAGAATGGAATCCGGGTCTGGTAATGGCAAGCCTTCAGTTTATCGCATCCGTTTATGGTGCATACGTGATTACGGCTAAAGGTATTTCCCATCCAATGACCTGGTGGATTAGCTCGGTTTTATTTTCGATTCTTGTTCATGCCATCTTATTTAAGTTTGTGATGGGTAAGAAATAGGTCGGGAACTAACGAAAAACGATAGCGCTACGCGATGGAACCGATCCATCGCTTATTTTCGTCTCGGTGCGCTCCGCTCAACTATCGGGCAGATTTCTTCATATAATGTTATGCTGATCCAAAAGGATATTATAAATAAGAAGAAATATTGTAACAGAGGAAATGAGGTGTGTTTCTATTGCGTTGGTTGGCGTGATGCTTTCAGTCAGCC
>NZ_JBFTQB010000853.1:0-2827 GCF_056398785.1 Paenibacillus sp. 01T422
ATAGATGATTTTGAAACAAATCGGTTCATTTTAAAGTGTTGCGGAAGTGACATTAAGTATGGGAGTTTGATAAAGGCAATATTTAAAATACGATAAAGCAAGAATTGACCAAGCACTTGCTAATTGCAACATATGAATTACACTATCTAATGCGTTATCGGTAGTTACCAGTAATGTGAAAAGAATAATGGGGTGAATCGGAACAGCGACAGTCAAGGACTTACTAGTCCACGGCTCTCGCTGTTTTAATTTTTTGCTCAGTCTAATAGGAAGAGGGGCAGAGTTATCAGCCCTTTCTAGCGGATACCTCTGATTTTTGAACAAAAAGCTATGATTTTTAAACTAGCTATACTTCGATACATAACGTATCGTTAAGTGTAGATGTATAATCCATTAGTTAGATGTTTGAACCAAAGGAGGAGGAGAAGGAAGCTTTGGAAAATGGAGGCCATGACCGGGATGGCTTCGAACGTCGCGTTTCTGGCTTTTCTGTGGTAGGCGCGAAGCAATCCCACGCCATGGAGGCGCAATCGGCACATTATCGCTTAATGGAGAAGCGGAACCGGATTCTTGAATATTAGCATAAATTGGAAGCGTTTACACTACGGAGTTCCACGCCAACTAAATAAACTCGCGGGATTCAATATAAGTACATTTGCTTTCTACACGGCAAGACAGTAGCGGCTCACAGCGAATGACACAATAAATTCCATGAAGGACGTGGAGTATCGCCGTCCGTTTTAATGAGTCTGTAAACGCTAATATCGCTGAGCTGAGAGATCTGGCAGTATATTAAAATTTTAGGAGGATAGAAAATATGGTTAAGTTGAAGCTGTCTTTCGCAATATTATTGGCGCTTGTTATTTCATTCGCTCTCTTCCAGTTTTCTGCATTGGCGGCAGATGGAGAGGCTGAGGAAACGGTTGCGACTGTGTTGAGTAATGATGTTGTGCTGAATAAAAGTCCCGGCATTGCCAACACATGGAGGCTGAGCAACGGCACATTATCAATGGATATATCGACGACTAACGGACAAATAAGTAATGTTACAATCAACGGCAGCGCATCATTATCGGCACCTAGTTATCCGTTCACGATTACCAATAACATTGACAGTTTTACCGTAACAAAAGTGACAGCTGTACTCGATACTACGGATGAGGTACACATATCTTTGACATATGCATATACTGCAGCCACCCAGAGGTTCAAAGCGGAGCGTCATTTTGTCATGCGCAGGGGTGTCAACGGTCTATATGACTATGTAATCCTGTCAACGCCGGAACAAAGAGGCGGAGCGGCGGAAGTGCGCACGTTGTATGGTTTTAGCCACAATCTCCTTCCTAATGGCTATAATAGCGAAATGAACCAAACCATACCGATCTGGAAGCCGGTGGTTCAGGATACCACATGGAAGGATCCTAATTCAGATACTATTTTCTCCAAATACGACTTTGTGGGTTATCACGCTGAGAATCCTCTTGTAGGCCATTATGGCAACAATTACGGTGCCTGGATGATTAACGCCAGCTCTGAGTACTTCTCTGGCGGGCCGTTAAAACAGGAATTGCTGGTACACGGTGATGATGCATTGATCCTTAATTACTTTACAGGCGGCCACATGGGAGGCGCTAATATGGACCCGCCTAATGGCTGGCAGAAGATTCACGGCCCATGGCTGATTTATTTTAATGATGCTGCATCCGTCGACGGTGGCGACCTTATAGCCGACGCCAAGAGGCAAGCGGCTGAGGAAAAAGCGAAGTGGCCTTATAATTTCGTAACAGATACTGCTAATACTCCGGGACTGTATCCTAAGGCGGACGAGAGAGCAGCCGTTACAGGTAAGCTCGAAACTTCCGACGGCAGGGACTTGGGAGGCGCCATGGTGATACTTTCCGAGCCAGGCGTAGAAGTAATTCGCCAGGTCAATGGATATTACTTCTATGCTTACGCCGACGCGAACGGTAATTTCAGTATTCCTAACGTTCGACCGGGGGACTACACATTGTATGTGTTCCCACAGCACGGTTCCATAATAGGGCAGCTTGAGTATGAAGGCGTAAATATTAGAGCTTCGGATGGAGGTACAAAAAAAGAACTGGGAACCTTAACCTGGTCTCCTACCATAGACAACAACTATCTGTTCCAAATCGGCAAGGCCAGTCATTCCACGGTTGGCTTCGGAGGCAGCGACGAAAAGAGAAACTACTCTCTTATGCGCGACGCCCCAGCGAACTTAACCTATAACGTGAACACCAGCGTTACAAAAGACTGGTATTACGCTCAGGTAAAAACAGAAACCGTCGGCTCCAGCCCCAATATATGGACATCAACTGCAAACGCTTTTGGAGCATGGCCTGGCACCGGTCCATGGGCCGAAACCGGTGCCTGGAAGATTGATTTTAATTCAACTAAAGCATATACCGGTGACGCACACCTGCGTATCGCCTTTGCTGCGGTGTCCAATCAGCCCATACTGGAGATCAAGGTCAACGGAACCGTTGTTAAAGTGCTGAATTATGTAGGCAAAAACGACCAGACCATCTATCGCAGCGCAAATCGCAGCGGACGCTACCTCAGCGAGGATATCATATTTGACGCGAGATTGCTGACAAATGGCACAAACACGATAACCATTACGAATAAGTCGAGAGACCTTATTATTGACACGAATCCGCCGCCATTMTACCGCGGTTCGGTTATGTACGATACCATAGTGTTGACCACAGACGAACAGGGCAATATTGAATCGCTTAAGCAACTTGTTAATAGCGGGATGGGAGCGGGCGATATTACAGCTTCCGCTGTTACTGCGCTCCACAAC
>NZ_JBFTQB010000854.1:0-2825 GCF_056398785.1 Paenibacillus sp. 01T422
TCCCTCCTTACTACATCCCTCCTTACTACAAGAATACCAGTTTTCATGAATAATTAACATAGATTTTTCGTATAGAATTACAAATTTCTCAGAAATTTTCCGATTCTCTCCAAAGCTTCACTCAGCTGAGAAACACTATATGCATAAGAGCAGCGTAAGAAACCTTCCCCGCCTAATCCAAACACATCTCCCGGTACGGCAGCAACCTTAGCTTCGAATAAAAGCCGCTGAGCAAATTCATCTGAAGTTAATCCTGTAGCAATTACACTTGGGAATGCATAGAACGCACCCTGCGGTTCATGGCACTCAAGTCCGATATCGCGGAACCCTTTGACGATCAGACGCCTACGTTGATTGTAAGACTCTATCATGCGGTCTTTCTCTTCCAAACCATTCGTCAAAGCCTCGTGTGCAGCGACCTGACCCATAACCGGTGCGCACATCACCGTGTATTGGTGAATCTTGGTCATAGCCGAGATCAACTCTTGGTGACCACATGCGTAACCCATTCTCCAACCGGTCATGGCAAAAGCTTTGGAGAAGCCGCTGACTAGAATGGTCCGATCTTTCATACCAGGAACGGCTGCAAAACTCACATGTTTCTGACCGTAAGTCAATTCGGCATAGATTTCATCCGAAATTACGATCAGATCGTTCTCTTCCACAACTTTGGCAATCGGCAGCCAGTCCTCATAAGTCATTATGCCGCCAGTCGGATTACTTGGATAACATAGAATTAAAATCTTGGAGCGTGGCGTAATTGCATCACGAAGCGCCTTCTCTGTTAGCTTGAACTGATCCTTCGCGAACGTTTCGATTCCGACAGGAACGCCGCCGCTAATACTCGTAATAGGCGAGTAAGAGATGTAGCAAGGTTCTGGAATCAGAATCTCGTCACCCGGCGTAATCAAAGCACGCAATGCCAAGTCAATAGCCTCACTGCCACCGACGGTCACGAGAACTTCATTCGACGGCTCATATTTCACTTTAAATGATGTGTACAAATAATCCGCAATGGCTTCACGCAGCTCAGGAATCCCTGAGTTTGGTGTATATTTCGTTCTACMGCGCTCTAATGAGTAAACTGCTGCTTCACGGACGTGCCATGGGGTTGAGAAATCCGGCTCCCCTACACCAAGAGAAATAATATCGTCCTTGCTGTTGCTTACTAGATCAAAAAACTTCCGAATACCTGAAGGCTTCATTTCACGTACGGCAGGAGCAAGGTAACCCTGCATGGATTTCACTTCGTTCGGCTCTACGATTGTCTCATTTTTGATCATGGCGTTACCTCTTCCTTACGGAGAGACAAGCATCCGATGATCATCTGCCTGATCCTCGAAAATGATGCCGTCTTGTTTGTATTTTTTTAGAATAAAATTCGTTTTCGTTGAAAGCACGCGATCAATTGGTGATAGCTTGTTTGATACAAAAGAAGCGACTTGTTTAAGGGAATGGCCTTCAACCTCTACAAGTAAATCGTAAGCGCCAGACATGAGATACACTGATTTGACCTCTGGATATAAATAGATCCGTTCCGCAATAGCATCGAACCCGCGTCCGCGTTCAGGCGTAATTTGCACTTCAATTAGGGCGGTAACCTTTTCGTCATCTACTTTGCTCCAGTTGACAACTGTCGCGTACTTGACGATGACCTTATCCGCTTCCATCTCGCTTATCGCTCGCGCCACCTCGTCCTCCGCCGTTCCTAACATTGTGGCGATGAGTTCCGCACTCCGGCGGGCGTCTTCTTTCAGTAATTCGAGAATTTTAAGCTTCAAAGCATCCATGGTTAACCAACCTTTCTGAGATCGTATTCATTCATCCTTTAATCTTACAATGAATTGCTGTCCTAATTCAATTACTACGCTCATCAAATTTTCAGATAATTTGTGTATAAATGATGTTTCTTGCATGAGAACGACAAAAAGCCGCCTAAACCAGGCAGCTTATCATTTCTACGACCAACTTAGATTCCAGCTTTCAGCAATTTAGCAACCATATGTTCAATTTCACGGTGTTCATACGTAGGTCGCACATGGATACTCGGTTCGCCAGCCATACAGCCGATTCCGACAAGCGTATTCTCATCATACACCGAAATCACATTCTGAGATTCTAGCTGATTCCAGTTCACTTGATTTCGAGCACCGGTTGTTATGCATTCATTTGTATATGTCTGTATAAACTCATTGAGTTGATCATTATCAGGTTGGCCATTAATATAGGCTAATTTCAAGGTAAATCCACCTCTCTGCAATCGCTTTGTTACTTCTATAATTATACTCAATAATGAATTTTTATTCAATATTTTTCTCATTTCATAAAAAAGGTATCCACAATGACCCTGATGTCCAACAGCTAGAGGTCCACCATTTCTCTGAAAAAGCACATTTTCTACCTGTGACGGGGCTACGGTCGTTGTTCTGCCATTTGGCTGCAGGGCGCCGGGCAGTTCAATGAATCTGCTCGAGGTGACCGAGGAACAGTGGGTTGGTCTTGCGGAGATGACGTGCAAGGAGAAATCGTAGTGGACACTATCTAATTTGATGCAAATAGTACAGCAAATTTTCGTATTTTCGGTGGTTTCAGAGATAATCATGCATTTTGTGCAGTCAATCTCATCGATACCATCGAAAATAGAGCAATGTCGCTATATTTGATGTGCTTTTTGCATCATTCCGTACTTATAGGGTAGCGTCAAGAAGTTTGTGTATTAGGTCTTGTAGGGGTTATTCGTCGGGACGATGAATTAGTTTTTTGGTTTAGTGGATTCAGGGGGATCCCCCTGAAAATTTTGGATTTAATTCCCATTAGTTTAGGGC
>NZ_JBFTQB010000855.1:0-4831 GCF_056398785.1 Paenibacillus sp. 01T422
GACAAGAGCTTAACATTGAGATGGTGCCGCTTAAGATTCATTTTGGAGATGAACAATTTCTAGATGCGGTGACGCTGCGATCCGAGGAGTTTTATCCTAAGCTGACCTCGTCACCTCATTTTCCGAGAACTTCACAGCCGTCCCCTGCGGAGTTTCTAGGCTTATATCAGAGTTTGTTAGAAGAGCCAAATACGGAAATTATTTCAATTCATTTATCTTCTGCGCTGAGCGGAACGTACCAGTCAGCTCTGCTAGCCTCCACAATGCTGGAGGAGTCTACTGGCAAGGTTCATGTGGTTGATTCCCGCTCTGCTTCTTATGGTATCGGATCCCTCGTTGTCGCTGCTGCGAAAGCTGCCCAGGCTGGGCAAAGTGCCGCTGAGATTATTGAGCTAGTACAAACGATTAGAGAGAACTTTTACATATATTTCCTTGTAGATACACTTGAATTTCTGCAAAAAGGTGGAAGAATCGGCAAAGCGTCGGCGTTGTTCGGTTCTCTGCTGAATATTAAGCCTATTCTCTCGATAGATGGTGAGGGTGAAGTGGCGGCAATTGATAAGGTTCGGGGTCAAAAGAAAGCGATCGCGCGCATTCTAGAGCTGCTTGCGGCTGACGTACCCAATCGGCGTATTCCGTCCATACATATTGCCCATGCCAACAATTTGGAAGGCGCTCAGCTGTTGCGTGAAGTCATTACGCAGCAATTCGAGGTGCAGCATGTTGATTATATTACACTGGGGCCTGTCATTGGCGCACACGCTGGACCCGGTACTATCGCTGCATTCGTGAGTGCGGTGTAAGTGATGGATCTAAATCAAGTTGTAGTACGCGAAGTCCATGGAGTCGGCGCTCAAAAAGCACTTGAGCTGAACGCCATGGGCATTTTTACGGTTATGGATTTACTGGAGTATGTGCCATTCCGGTATGAGGATTACACCGTGCGCGATCTCGCCAGCGTGAAAGACGGCGACCGTGTCACCGTGAAAGGATATATCATCGGGGAGCCAGTGCTGCAGCGCTACAGCGGCAAGTCTCGACTCTCCTGCAAGGTGATGGTCGATGACTTTCTTCTGACGGCGGTGTGGTTCAACCGCCACTTTTTGAAAGATCGCTTGCGGCCGCAGCAGGAAATTATTCTAACTGGCAAATGGGATGGCAAGCGGAGGCAAATGAGTGTGTCCGATTCCGAGTTCCCCGGCCAAGGGGATTCGAATACCGGCACCATTCAGCCGGTCTACTCGGTTGCAGGCTCGATTACGCAAAAGTGGATGCGTAAAGCCATTCAACAGGCGCTGACGCAGTACAGCGCCATGGTCAGTGAAGTGCTGCCGGCGAGCATTACCGGCAGGTACGGGTTTATGCCGCGCAGCAAGGCGCTGGCTGTCATCCACACGCCGAGCGGTGTGGAGGAAGGCAAGCAGGCGCGCAGGCGCATGGTGTATGAGGAGCTGTTCCTGTTCCAGCTCAAGCTGCAGGCTTACCGCGCTGTAACGCGAAGCCGCGCGGACGGGCTGAAGCAGCAGGTCGACCTGCCTGCTGTGCGCGCCTTCGTGCGCGCGCTCCCCTTCCAGCTGACGGAGTCGCAGAAGAGGGTCGTGGGCGAGATCCTGCACGATATGCAGGAGCCGTACAGTATGAACCGACTGCTGCAAGGCGATGTCGGTGCAGGGAAGACGATCGTCGCGGCCATAGGCCTCTACGCGACGTTCAAGGCCGGCTACCAAGGCGCGCTGATGGTGCCGACGGAGATCCTGGCGGAGCAGCATAAGCGCTCGCTGGACCGCTTGTTTGAGCCCTACGGGCTGCAGGTTGCGCTGCTGACAGGCAGCTCGACAGACCGCCAACGGCGGGATCTGCTGGCTTCCTTGCAGATGGGCATGATTGATGTGTTGGTCGGGACGCACGCACTCATTCAAGAGGACGTCTACTTCCGTCAGCTGGGGCTGGTTGTGACGGACGAGCAGCACCGTTTCGGGGTGAATCAGCGCAGCATTTTGCGGCGCAAGGGGATGAATCCCGACGTGCTGACGATGACGGCGACGCCGATTCCGCGAACGCTGGCGATTACCGCTTTCGGCGACATGGACGTGTCGACGCTGCGGGAGCTGCCCAAAGGGCGTAAGCCAATCAAGACGTATGCCGTGCAGCATGCCATGCTGGAGCGTGTGCTTGGTTTCATCCAGCGCGAGGTGGCGGCAGGGCGGCAGGCGTATGTGATTTGTCCGCTCATCGAAGAGTCGGACAAGCTGGACGTGCAGAATGCCATAGACGTCCACATTCAGCTGCAGCAGCATTTCCCGCATATGCGGATCGGCCTGCTGCACGGGCGTATGAGTGCGCAGGAGAAGGAAGCGATCATGCGCGCATTCAAGGAAGGGACCGTGGAGGCGCTGGTGTCGACCACGGTCATCGAGGTTGGCGTGGATGTGCCCAACGCCACGTTGATGGTCATCTACGACGCCGACCGCTTCGGCCTGTCGCAGCTGCATCAGCTGCGTGGGCGGGTTGGACGCGGCGAGCACCAGTCCTTCTGCGTGCTCATCGCCGACCCCAAGACCGAGGTCGGCAAGGAACGCATGAAGGCGATGACCGAGACCTCCGACGGCTTCGAGATTGCCAGGCGCGATCTGGAGCTGCGCGGGCCGGGGGACTTCTTCGGCACGAAGCAGAGCGGGCTTCCGGAGTTCCGCGTCGCCGACATGATGGCGGACTTCGAAGTCATGGAGGAGGCGCGTGATGATGCTGCTGAGCTCGTTGGTGATTCATCGTTCTGGACGGGCGCTTCGTTCATCCCTCTAAGAACTTACTTGGAGCGTAATTGAGGTTAGTTTCGTATCTGTCTATTGCTGAGCAGTCTTAGTAGAATAAATGTAGAGGCTTAGTGGGCTCATCGCTCGAAAGAGGACCTTGGGAGCGCATAGCATTTTAATAGCGAAAGGTGTGTAGGAAAATGACAAATCCGATTATTCAAGAACGAACAGAGCGCACTCAGTGGTTTTTGCAGGATCGATTCGGGATGTTCATTCACTGGGGACTGTATGCTATTCCTGCTAGAGGAGAATGGGTGCGCAATGCGGAGCGCATTTCGGTAGAGGACTATCAAACGTATTTCAATGAATTCGATCCTGTTCGCTATGATCCCAAAGCGTGGGCGCGCGCAGCAAAGCAAGCGGGTATGAAATATGCGGTATTGACAGCAAAACATCATGATGGTTTTTGTTTATTTGATAGCGCTCTCACAGAATATAAATCGACAAACACCAAGGCCGGGCGAGATTTAGTGCGGGAATTTATTGAAGCGTTTCGGGCGGAAGGCTTGAAGGTGGGACTCTATTATTCGTTAATTGATTGGTATCATGAGGACTACCCGGCTTATGGAGATCGTCACCATCCGATGCGGGGGAACGAGAGCTATGCAAGAAATCCAGAGACGTTCGACCGGTATTTGCAATATATGCATGGGCAAGTCAAAGAACTGCTCACGAATTATGGCAAACTGGACATCATGTGGTTTGATTTCTCCTATGATCAGATGAAGGGGGAGACCTGGAAAGCAACGGAGCTGATGGCGATGATTCGGGCTCTGCAGCCGCACGTCATTGTAGATAACCGTCTGGACGCAAGCGGTGAAGAAGGCGGAAGTATTTTTACGAACAATCCACTCAGTTATTCGGGTGACTTTGCTTCGCCAGAGCAGATCATTCCACCGCAAGGTGTGACGGATCATGAGGGCAATCCCATTCCATGGGAGGCTTGTATCACGCTGAATAATAACTGGGGGTACGCAGCTCAGGATTTCGAATACAAATCGCCAACAACGGTCATTCGAAAACTGGTAGAGTGCGTCAGCAAAAATGGTAATTTGCTCTTGAATGTCGGCCCTAATGCACTCGGCGAAATTCCGCAGGAGTCCTTGGACATTTTGTCAGAGATTGGCGACTGGGTGCAGAAAAATGGGGACAGCATTTACGGCTGCGGGCAAGCCGATTGGCCGAAACCGGAATGGGGCAGATATACGCAAAAAGGCAATTTGCTGTATGCCCACTTGTTCGAAGAAAGTGTAGGTCCCATCAACTTGAACGGTTTGGCTGGCAAGGTGAAGAAAGCAAGGATGCTGTCGGATGGTTCCGAGGTCTTCTTAAGCCGTCCTTGGAATGCTGCTCAGTATCCGGATGACGCGTTCATTAGTTTCGACAGACCGGAGCACTCCAGCTATCCGCTGCCGGATAAGAGGGCGACAGTTGTGGAGCTTACGTTACTTTCATTTTAAAATTAACATTTGACCACGCCTCCATTCGATTTTAAGATAATAGTAGTCCTATTATTATTTTGGAAACGAAGGTGCCATCATTTGACTTATTTTCTTGTATATTTACTGCTGATGAATATCGTGACCTTCATAGAAATGGGGCATGACAAGGGGCAAGCCAAAAAAGGCGGCCGCAGAGTCCCGGAGAAACGGCTGTTTATGTTTGCTGCACTTGGTGGCGGGATCGGCGGTTGGCTCGGTATGCGGGTTTGGCGGCATAAGACGAAGCATACCTCGTTCGTTATTGGCATGCCGCTGCTTGTTGCGCTAAATTGTATATGTGTTATTTTAATTGCCATTTATATGTAGTCAAGTTTGTGTTCGTTCCCTCATATGTATAAAGCATGACGGGACATCGGAGGTACGAACATGAGTTATCAGCTGTACGGCATCGATCCTGCGTTGATTGAGCGAGTCAAGTTCAAAATGAGAAATCCAGTGATCAAGGAACGCCTCATCATGCTGCTGCAAAGCGTTACGAAGGCTGATTTGCAAAATCGTATGAAGGTCGCACAGCTC
>NZ_JBFTQB010000856.1:0-2817 GCF_056398785.1 Paenibacillus sp. 01T422
CGCGTAGCCGCTCTATCTTGCACTTTGTGCAACATAGAGCAGGCATTGCACACAAAGCGCTAGTCTTCATTGTACAAAGTACAATGAAATGGCCAGAAAAGCGCGGAAAACCAGCTTCTGCGGGCAAATGGTTGCACAAAGTGCAACATAGCTGGCCGAAGAAGCCAATACAGCCCAAATGGTTGCACAAAGTGCAACATAGGCAATATTACTCGGAGCGCTGAGGTAAACTGGGCCGTATAACGTCAATTTGAGGGGCCAGGTAAAAGGGTGCAGCTACAGGAGCCGTTATGAAGCTTCCCCTCAACTGCCGAGCCACGCGTAGCCGCTCTATCTTGCACTTTGTGCAACATAGAGCAGGCATTTTGGGCAAAGAGCTGGTCTTCATTGTACAAAGTACAATGAAATAGCCAGAAAAGCGCGGAAAACCAGCTTCTGCGGGTAAATGGTTGCACAAAGTGCAACATAGCTGGCCGAGGAAGCCAATACAGCCCGAATGGTTGCACAAAATGCAACATAGGCCATATTACTCGSAGCGCTGAGGGAAACTGGGCCGTATAACGACTATTTGAGGGGCCAGTTAAACAGGTGCAGCTATAGGAGCCGTTATGAAGCTTCCCCTCAACTGCCGAGCCACGCGAAGCCACTCTATCTTGCACTTTGTGCAACATAGAGCAGGCATTGCGGACAAACAGCTAGTCTTCATTGTACAAAGTACAATGAAATAGCCGGAAAAGCGCCGAAAACCAGCTTTTGCGGGGAATGGTTGCACAAAGTGCAACATAGCCGACCGCGGGAGCCAATACAGCCCAAATGGTTGCACAAAGTGCAACATAGCCTGCCGAGGTAGCCAATTCAGCCTGTCTCTTCCCGTAGCGATGAGCTAGCTAGGCTCAGAATCAGAGCCCGGGCGACTACGAGCAATCGCAGTCGCCTAGAGTAAATAATGCCAAGCATCCGTCTGTAGCTCGTATTGCCGAATGACATTTCCTTCTCCAATTGGGCGGAGAATGCCCTTGGCAGCTAAACCGTGGAGCCGTTTTCGCGCGGTGCGGAAGTTGAGCTGCTTTGCGAGGGTGAGATCTTTAGGCCGGATGGGTTTGCCTAATCGAATAGCGAGCTGAATCACTTCTTTTTCAACCGGAGAAAGAGCAGGGGGCGAGGGGTTGCGGATCAGATGGGGACCTATCACCAGCTGGAGCAGCATACGGCAAACTTCTGGGCGTTGCTGGATATCATCGAAGGAAAAATGGATCATTTTCCACCCCATCCCCGTTAGGAAAGTATCCCGATTAAGGGCGTAGCTGAATCTCTCGCGGTCCATGTCCTTAATGTGACTCTGGAAACCGTCGCACTCAATCCCAAAGCGGCCATACGAGGGGAGAAAAGCAAAGTCGAGGAACTGCAACTTGCGATTCCAATCGTAAATTTCGTATTCCGGATGCAAGTCGTCAAAATTTCCGAATAAAGACCACCATACGTTTTGGAGCAGCAGCTTCTCCGCGTAGTTATGTCCTCTAAGTATACGTCCTTTTCGCTCGCCGAGCCGATGTGCGAGATGCCCCTCTAAGAATTTCTGATACGCTTGTTCAAAATCCAACAAAAGCACTAACCTCCTACCTCTTAAAAAATAAAAAAACGCCCCAGAGCCAAGCGGCTCAAGGACGTTCTTCGTCATTTCATAATATATCATTTTCAGCTTAGATGAGGTACTTATATTTTCATTTTTCTAATCATACTTTGACACAAGAATCCCGCTCAATCAGCTCGCCGTAAATGGAAATTTTGGAGGGGACGCCGCCTTTTTCGATCCTGCGAAGCAGCAAATCAACCGCCTCAAAGGCAAGCTGTTCGCGCTGCACATGAATGGTGGTGAGGCGAGGCATGACCATCTGCGCGGCTTCAATATCGTCAAAACCGACGACGGACATAGCGTCCGGCACGTGATAGCCTTTGGTGGCCAAATGCTGAATCAGTGAAATGGCAAGCCTGTCGTTGGCGCAAAACCAAGCGGTTGGCTTAGCAGAGAGGCCGCTCATTGTTTCCAGGAATAAAGCCAATTCATCATCAGGCGCCTCGGACTCTTTAGAACCAATGAGACAGAAGCTTCTATCGATGGCTAGTCCTGCATCGGACATGGCATTTGTAAATCCGAACCAGCGTTCTCGAAAGCTTTTAGACATACTGCCCGCCCCTATGAATCCAATTTGCCGGTGGCCTTTGCGGATTAGATAGCTGACGATGTTGCAGGCTCCTTCCGCGTTCGCTGTCACAACGGAATCCAGCTGCAGGTCATCATAGCAATGATCCACTGTGACAAGGGGAGTCTCCAGATCCTTAAGTTTGCGGACGTACGCAGGGTTGAAGACGCCAATGATGAGGATGCCGGAAAACGCAATCTCATGATACAGGTCGGGTAGGATCAACAGCCGCTCCATATCCTTGGTTACCCCGCTAATGATAGCGGTATAACCGTTCTCCTTGGCTCTTTTCTCAATGGACCAGAACACTTCGTAGTAGAAATTTTTATCGTTCTGGATATATTCAGGAAATAAGACGAGCAAGTGATTCTGCTTCTTCCTTGTCTTGGATTCCGTCCGGTACTTTAGCTGCTGAGCGGCTTCAAACACACGGGATCGCAGTTCTTCGCTGACACCGGGCTTGTGATTAAGGGCCAAGGAGACGGCATTTTTGGAAATGCCGAGCAGATTGGCAATGTCCTGCATGGAGGTTTTGGAGTTCATTGGGCTGACTACTCCTTAAGAGGAAAGTGAATTTTTTATAAATTGTAAAGCATTGGTGGGGGAAATGTAAAGT
>NZ_JBFTQB010000857.1:0-2812 GCF_056398785.1 Paenibacillus sp. 01T422
CGGTTCGATTGGTCTTAGAACATGGTGGGGAGGGGCGACCTTCGATAATCTTGAAGCCAAAGCGTATAGTGCGGCAGCGACGTTTGCGCCTGAATTTAGCGTAACGTCTGGGGTTTACGACAGTGCGCAGCACGTTGCCATTACCTCGGCGACAGAAGGGGCGACGATTCGGTACACGCTTGACGGCACGCTGCCGAATGCGACTTCTCCCATCTACACGTCACCGATCGGGATAACATCGGATACGATTCTTAAAGCCTATGCTGAAAAAGCAGGGGAAATGGTCTCGGATGTGGTTACCTCCTCTTATATAATCGCGGAGAGTGAGCAAGTCTTCACGGATGACTTTGACGATGGTGTTGCGGACGGCTGGACGAATTATATGGGAGCCGTAGTTGGCACCCCGACAACATGGTCAGTAACGCAAGGTGTCTACAGCTACATGGCTGTGAATCCAAGAGGCGCCAAGTCGGTCGTGAATGCGGTTTATCAGGATTTTGAGTTTGAAGTGGATGTGAACCCGCAGGATGCAGTCGCTAATAATAGCGGTGTCATTTTCCGAGCGACGGGGCCAGCTGACGGTGTAGATAAAGTAAATGCGTACTACGCAGGTATGAACGCTGCCGGCAAGCTTGAAGTCGGGAAAATGAGCACAGCAGGTGCGTCTGGCACCTGGACGCCAATCGCTTCAACGGTTGTGAGCGGTGTCAACCCGAATGCCTATAACCATCTGAAAGTAATTGGGATCGGGACACGCTTTTACATCTACGTGAATGGCAAGCTTGCATTTCATTTCACAGATGCAACTTACGCCTCTGGTACTGTTGGGCTGAGAGCTTGGAACGACGATAAAGCGGTTACCTATGACAATGTCTCTTTGAAGCGGTTGACGACGGTTGTGCTGCCAGTTGCAGCGCCGGTCATTAGTCCAGCATCAGGCACTTTTCCTAATACGCAAATCGTCACGTTGACGAGCTCGACAGCAGGTGCCGATATACACTTCACTGTAGATGGCAGTTTCCCTACAGCTGCGTCGCCTGTCTACAGTGGGCCTATCACTTTGACGGCTACAACGACGGTGAAAGCTTATGCTGCCAAAAGCGGTATGCTCGATTCAGCGGTGCAAAGCGCTACGTTTACGTTAGTCAGCCGTACCTTCTCGGATGATTTTGACGATGACAATGCGAACGGCTGGAAGACTTACCAAGGCACGTGGAATGTAGCCGGCAAGGCCTATCAAGTAACGGATAAAGGCCCTGGCTTCAAATCCATAGCAGATGGCACTTCGTTCAGTAACTTTGAATACGAAGCTGATATAACCATGAAAGACGGCGTGAATAACGATAATGCCGGTTTAATCTTCCGCGTTACAGATCCCAGCAATGGCGGAGATAATTTAAAGGGCTATTTTGCGGGAATCACCTCTAACGGACGCGTTCAATTGGGCAAATTCAACAACAACTGGAAAGAACTTGCCTCCATTCTGTACCCAATTCAGCAAAATAGAGCTTATCATATGAAGGTGATAGCAGTAGGCAGCCATATCGATATTTATATCGATAGTGAGCATATCGTTAGTGCGGTAGATACTTCCTACACGACAGGAGCTATCGGTGTCAGAGCGCACTATGTTGCGACCAGCTATGACAATCTTTTCGTCAAAGATTTGGGTGAGGTTCAACTGCCGACCTATGACTGGTCTTGGGTAAAAGGGGCGGTTTTCGTGCCCACGAATGTTGTGAACCAGATTCAGCAATGGGATGAGTATGATCATGATATCAATGATCGTGAATTAGGTTATGCGGAGATGTATGGCATCAACTTTGTGCGCGTATTCGTGCATAACTTGTTATGGAAAGATAATAGCGCGAAGCTGCTTGCTAATCTGGAAGATTTCCTGGCACTTGCCGACAAACACGGCATCAAGGTTGAGCTTGCCTTCTTCGACGATTGCTGGGATGACTTTCCAGTCATGGGACCTCAACCGGCACCTAGATACGGCGCGCATAACAGTCGTTGGGTGGAGGGTCCGGGTGATGCTGTGAAAGCCGACTATGCGGCTAACAAACAAGATTTGAAAGCTTACGTGCAAGGCATCGTAACTGCTCATAAGAACGATCCGAGGATCGCCTTCTGGAACATTTATAATGAACCAAGCAACGGTGAGAGCGGCCTAATGGATCAAATGACGAAGCAGATTATGAACGATGCGCGGATATGGATCAAAGAAATCGATACCGTGCACCCGGTATCTTCAACAGCTGGCCAATTTAGTGGTGAAGCTACTTCAGACTTCATTACTTGGCATCCTTATGAAGCGGATTATCCAACGCCTTATGGTGTTAGCAAGGGAATCCTAGCTGATGAAGCGATGAACCGATCGACACAATCCGTGCCAGGCATTGTGGAACACTATGGGAACAAAGGCATTGGCTACGTCATGTGGGAGTTCGGTATCGGCCGGGATAACACACGTTTCCCTTGGGGATCGGACACGAATCCGATGACATCCGAACCGTCTATGCCTTTCCATGGGATCGCGTATCCGGATGGACATCCTTGGGACGTGAACGATATCAAGGCGTTGACAGGTGATGCTTTTGATACGCTGCCCGTATTCAACGTGAACTATTACAAAGATGATCAATTCACATCGTTAGCCAAATCCTCCATCACGCCAAAAATTGATTTTGACCTTGGTGACGAGAAGGGAACAGGAGCCTCTGATCCATCCGTCGGTATCGGCGAAGATCATTTCTCCACACGATGGATGGGGACTGTGCAGCCTGCGAATACAGGCACGCATACGATC
>NZ_JBFTQB010000858.1:0-3844 GCF_056398785.1 Paenibacillus sp. 01T422
GGACAACCAGAAACACCGGCCAGTCGTTATACATCGTGCAATTTATGGATCTATTGAACGATTTATCGGCATGTTAACCGAACATTTTGCCGGAGCTTTCCCGCTATGGCTTGCGCCTGTCCAGGTGAAGTTATTGCCGGTTTCGGAGAACTATATCGACTATGCCTTGCAAGTGAAGAAAGSACTAGAAGAGACAGGTATTCGGATTGAAGTAGATATGAGGAATGAAAAACTCGGGTATAAAATTCGTGAAGCCCAACTCGATAAAATACCGTACATGTTCGTTCTCGGTGAGAATGAGAAGAATTCTGAGAGTGTCGCTGTGAGAAAACGGGGGGAAGGAGACCTTGGATCCAAAAGTATCCTAGAGATTATTGGGCAAATTAAAGAAGAAATTCGTGCCAAAAAATAAGCATAGGTTTAAGAGCCCTAGAATCCAACTCTAGCGGCTCTTATTTTTTTATGATCATCTCCTTATGTGCCGTTGCTAGCTTGGTAGAGATAGCAAAGGCATAAGGAGATGATCGTATGACTCAACGTAAGTACACATTAAAACAAGACTTAGAAGATTTGCGGGATTTCATATTCCGTTCCCTTCACATGGATGCTGCCATGCTCCCAGAAAGTGTTGATTTACGAAAATTCACCTCACCTGTGGTGGATCAAGGCTCGTTAGGCAGCTGCACGGCAAATGCGATTGCTTCCGGGCTACGGGAATATTATGAAGTGAAAGCTGGTCAGCCCTTAACGCGGTTAAGCCGTTTATACCTCTATTGGCATGAACGTTCAATGGAGGGCACCATTTCTTCCGATGCGGGCGCGTATATTCGCGATGGTATGAAGGTTCTGCAGACGATTGGGTGCGCGCCAGAAGCTGATTTCCCTTATGATGTTTCCAAATTTGCGGAAACGCCTTCCGCCAAAGCCGAAAAGAACGCCAAATCTTTCAAAATCAGTGAGTATCATCGCGTAACCTCATTTGCCGCTCTGCAATCCGCACTAGCTAGCGAATACCCGGTCGTGCTAGGCATTTCCGTGTATACCAACTTTGAATCCGCTGATGTCGCACACACAGGGATGGTGTCTCTTCCTAAACATGGCGAAGCGTTGCTTGGTGGACATGCTGTTCTCGCTGTTGGCTATAAAAAAATAAATGGAACTGTCTATATCATTGTCAGAAATTCATGGGGAACAGGTTGGGGCGATCAAGGTTATTTCTATTTACCGCAATCGTTCTTCGATAAAGGCTACGTTTCCGATATGTGGACAGGCAAATAGTGGTGAGGAACGTAAGTTCAATAAAAAGTAGCGGGGGCAAGCTTATTTTTTAGCTCATAGAGTACTTCGCTGTTTTTTTGAGAAAATGACAACACCCAGGCAAAACAAAAAACGGGCAATCCGTCATTGCGGATATGCTTTCCTCTGCAATCGCATGATTGCTGCTGCCATTAGCCGCTTGGCCGTATCCGTCTTGGTCAATGGCTTTGTCAATCGCGTCAGCCGCACTCTTTTTCAACTGATCTCGCAATTGTGCGGAGAGGTTGCCCGCATTCCACTCATTATCCAAGTCGCGGCTTACTGTATCCAAAAGCTGCGCGGATAAATCTGCGGATGCGAGGCCGGAAGCCGTCACCAAGCTTTGGCCTGCGACTAATCCGTCCATGATATCCTTATAGTCTTTGCCCGCATAAGCGGCTGCAGCTTGAATCATCATGTCAGGAGCCAGCTTATCGTTCAGCAGTGCCTGGCCGTACTTCTCCATCCATGGCGTCGTTTGCTCGTCGTAGCCTTTCTTCTCAATGGCCTGCCAGATCTGATCCGCCCCGAAAATCGCAAGTTGGTCCCGTTGATCAGCTTTCAGGCTTCCCGCACTAACAGCGGCATCCAAATCTCCACCCAGCAAGGTGTTCAAAGCGCTGCTTAACGCTTGCGCATCCATTCCTGTTGCCTCAGTAATTGATTTTCCGGATTGAAGCGCCTGCCGGATATCGGTTTCCGCAACAGCCGACGCCGTAGAAGCATCTGAGATGATATAGTTCAAGCGGTTTTGGATCATACTTTTTCCATCCTTCGGCAGGTACGAAGCCGCATTAGCTCCAGGCCAAGATTGCTGAACCCAGCTAGCAATGCCCGCTTTGAACTGCTGCTGAAGATTGGCTGCTTCTTGGTCTGTAAGTGTCCTTTGCTGGACCTCGTAAGCAGTATCAGTCCCAAATTGGTCAATAAGCGACGATGTCAGATCGGATAAGGCAAGACCTGAAGCGGTCGCCAAGCTCGATCCATTATGTAACATATCGCTAAAATCACTTGTATTTATCTTGGCAGCTTCTGCTGTGTGCACATCGAGCTTACTTAGCCAGTTGTTCAAGAACAAGGTGCTAAAATCTATAATTGCCGCCTGCGCATCAGATTTCTCTGTATTCGTCTGCGCCGTTGTATTCACAGCAGTCACTGCTTCATCCGCATAAGCTCCTCGCGGAAGCACGATTCCGCTTGTGGATGCGGCCAAAATGGCGGCACCCATCAATACCATAAATTGTTTTCTCATCCTACTCCTCACCTCTCCGTTCATATCGGTATGCCATTTGCTTTCGACATAATGAAGTATAGGCGTGTTTCCTGAACTTTACATGAACGAAACCTTAAATTGGAATGATTATCCAGTAAAAATCAGATTAATTTCTGCAAGTCCATGCTGAAAAATAGCTGAAACTTCTTGAGGCTGATTGGCTCAACAGGTTTGCTCTGTTACGTTAACGAGAAACTTTAAGCTCGATATCCCTTGCTCAACTAAATGACTAGCGTGGTTGCAATTTAGAATTTAATGAGTGCATCTGTCCATATAACGGACAAGGATGCAAGAAGGTTTTACCATTTATCCAATGAATACTTGTAGAATAATGATATTGGAGGGATAGAATGCTAAGTCTTTTAAATGGCACTTTTCCGACTGATAAAAAAATTGCTGGTGTACATAGCATACCAATTACCGAGGATGGCTCAATTGTTATGGTTTGGGATAAAAATGAGAAGGCGCTCACTACAGTCGGTGGGAGAATTGAAGTTAATGAAGATATTAATACTGCTTTAAACCGTGAGACAATTGAAGAAGCAGGTCTTATTTTAGAATCTAAAAGAGTACCCATTGCTGCTTGGTATTGGGAGAGTACGGATACATATACTGTTTTCGTTATGGCTAGAGTGAAGGATTATGTAATTATGCCCGATGGGTTTGAAACAACAGGTAGAGTGACCATGAACTTTGAAACAGCGCGCCAAATCATATCGGAAATTGAAGGCGAGGGGTTACGACTTGAGCTATTAGAGATTGCTGAAACAGTATTTGAACAGCAATTCAAAAGTGAGTATGCTGACGGGGAAAGCTAGTTTAACGAAAATCTGGAGTTATCGGCAAGCTTTATATTTTCGCAACAAGTGAAGCAGAGACATGTAACAGTTTTTTAGAAAGTCAAGAAAAGTTGCGTATTTGTGCAAGAAAAACGCGGATCCCAACTTTGGGAATAAATACGGATCATGTAGACTGGGACTTTTATGCAAAGAGAATTTTGGAATCGTTAAGTTAGTAGGTAATTTTACGATCATTCGACAAAGGGATTGAACTCTAACGTGGAACTATAGCTTAATATCAGAAGGGGCTGCCGCATGGCAGCCCTTTGTTCACGAAAGGGATAATTTAACAATAATTATTTATTATCTATCAATTTATTATTAATTAGTTAATATTTTTGAAAGGGGGATGAAAAAATGTGGATTGCAATCGCTACAGATTTAATTTATGGATAACTAAATTTATGTGATATGAAAAATACATACTGCGGAACCA
>NZ_JBFTQB010000859.1:0-2801 GCF_056398785.1 Paenibacillus sp. 01T422
GTCCAACAAATGCCCATAAGCAAACCACGGGCTTTACTAGAAATATTGGCTGTGTCTGCGAAACTAGGGGTTACTTCATTTGGCGGGCCGATTGCGCATCTCGGTTACTTTCATAACGAGTATATACGTAGACGCAAATGGATGAATGAGCAGGACTATGCGGATATCGTTGCGCTATGTCAGTTCTTGCCCGGTCCTGCCAGCAGCCAGGTTGGTATAGCGGTCGGGGTCATTCGCGCTGGAATGTTGGGCGGATTGACGGCTTGGCTTGGTTTTACACTGCCATCGGTGATTGCGTTGGTATTGTTTGCGCAATTCCTCCAAGGTTTTGATATTGGCAGCGCAGGTTGGATTCATGGTCTCAAAATCGTCGCAGTAGCTATTGTCCTACAAGCTATACTCGGCATGGGGCAGAAGCTTGCTCCTGACCGCAATCGAGCCACAATTGCTGTTGTTGTAGCAGCTGTTACCCTCTTGTGGCAGACTGCGATTAGCCAAGTTTTGCTTATCATCATTGCGGGAATTATAGGGATGTTGATTTATAAAAATACGACGCTTCCGAATACGACGAATCTCCATGTTCCCATCAACCGAAGCATTGCTATTCTCTGTTTGAGTATCTTCTTCGGACTTCTAATCCTGCTTCCCTCGCTTCGGCAGATCGTGCATGTACAGTGGCTGTCCCTATTTGATAGTTTCTATCGGTCAGGGTCGCTCGTTTTTGGCGGGGGACACGTTGTTCTCCCCATGCTAGAAAGGGAGGTTGTCCCGTCAGGCTGGGTCAGTAAGTCAGACTTTCTAGCGGGATATGGTGCCGCGCAGGCTGTGCCTGGACCGTTGTTCACCTTCGCTGCGTATTTGGGGACGATGATTGGCGGAGTGAAAGGTGCCATTATCGCTACGACAGCTATTTTTCTTCCAGCGTATCTTCTAGTCGTAGGAACGCTGCCCTTCTGGCATATTTTGCGAAAAAGCGCTAAAGTCCAAGGAGCATTAATCGGCATTAATGCAGCTGTTATTGGTATTTTGCTTGCAGCACTATACAACCCGCTTTGGATCACGGCCATATTAGCACCTGTCGATTTTGTATTGGCAGCGATTCTGTTTTTGATGCTTGTCTTTTGGAAGCTGCCGCCTTGGCTTGTCGTACTATCGGGAGCGATAGGCGGAATTCTGATTAGTTGATTTTTGCTTGGTATTATTGGTTTCATACAAAAAAGCCCTCTTTCCATTTTGGAAAGAGGGCTTTTTTGCGTAGCCATGCGGAGAACACGCCAGAAGTCTATATTTTCAGAATTTTCTTAACAGTATCTTTATTTGATGTTAACACTGGCCTGATGTCGACAAGTTAAGTTTTAGTCGTAAGTTAATAAGGGAGTGGAGGTGAAACAATGAGGCAGAAATCTGACCTTCGGGATGTGCCAGCCCGTTATCTTGAAATTGCAGACATCCTTCATCAAGAGATTGTGAATGGGAGCTACAGCTTACATGAGCGCCTACCCTCTGAAGCCCAATTGTGCAGCCGGTTTCGTGAGAATCGTTACACGATTAGGCAAGCGCTAGATGTACTCCTGCATAAAGGAGTTATTCGTTCGCATCAGGGAAAAGGCCATTATGTTTGCGAAAAGCCTCTAAATCTTCAATATACGATTACGCCGAATACGAGATTTTCGAATGAAATTACTTTAATGGGCTGCACGCCAAAAGCGAAGCTGCTGAAGCAGGAAAAGCTAATTCCGCCTGAGGAAATTGCAGCTGCCTTAAAGCTAGATCCCCTTGATGAGGTCTATCGGTTAGAAATATTACGCTACGCAGACAGTATTCCACTTGCTTGGAATGTAACTTGGCTTCCAGATAAATTTTTCCCGGATCTTATGAATCACACACGTTGTCTAGGTTCTTTATACGCCATGCTGGAAAATGTTTACGGTATGCAGCTTCACCGGATTTTGTCCACGTTTCAGGCCGCTTATCCTACAGCTTTAGAGGCAAGTTATTTGCGAATTCCCCCGAATGCGAATTTGCTGCATATTGAAAGCGTGATGAGAGACAGTGAGATGCGTTTAGTAGAGTTCACTTCTGCGAAATATCGCGGGGACCTATGCCGAGTATCGATTGAACTGGAACAAAAATGAGATGAAATTCAAAATTGATGGAGGAATTAGAGGATGATGAAATCATTATTCAATTCAAAAGTATGGAAAACTACTTCTATTTTGGCAACGATATCGGTGTTGACACTGCTTGCAGCAGGATGTGGCCAGAAAATGGGCGATTCAAGCAAAACGAATGCTCAAGCAGCAGCCGTACAAACAGCCGAAGTTGCAAAAATGCCAGATGTCCTTCGTGTTGGCGTTCTCCCTGGCGAAGAAGAGGGCAAGCTGTCGCGCGGTAACAAGAAGTTTGTAGAAGATTTGGGAGCAGCCCTTGGCATGAAAACGGAGTTGTTTGTAGGAGATGACTATACAGCGGTTATTGAAGCTATGCGTACGAAGAAAATCGATATCGCCTCCTTTGGTCCATTCGCGTATGTCATTGCTGCTGAACGCAGTGGAGCGATCCCGTTTGCCGTCAAAGCGGTAAGCGCAGACGCAGCTTTTTATTACAGCGAAATTGTCGTTCCTGCGAATTCACCTGCCCAAAGCATCGCTGATTTGAAAGGTAAAACATTCTTGTTCGCCGACCCAGCTTCCACATCCGGACATCTCTTCCCACGCAACATTTTCATTCATCAATTAGGTATCAAAAATGAAGATATCGAGAAATTTTTCTCTAACGTTTCTTTCTCAGGCGGTCATGAC
>NZ_JBFTQB010000860.1:0-2800 GCF_056398785.1 Paenibacillus sp. 01T422
GTTATTATCGGAGCGGCAACCCTTGCGTTGCAGCAGCGTTTGGATCATGAAATGTAACCTAGGAGGAAGTCATATGGACCAAGTATTGCTGGAAGAGTATCGAGGGGACACACTCGAATGCGTGCATCGAGGGCATATTTGTGGAGTTTCTTATACAGGGGAAGTGAAGTATGTTGTTGGCGATACGAGTGCAGTCACTTTCCTGAGATCTGCTGGCAAGCCGTTTCAAGCAATTCCCGTGCTGCGCCATGGCGCTGATGTCCACTTYGGGCTAACCGATAAGGAAACGGCAATCATGATGGGCTCTCATCGTGCGGAGCCTTTTCATGTTGAGGYGCTCGAGTCGATGCTGAGGAAGATTGGCGTGGCGGAAGACGGGCTTGTATGCCACCCGACTTACCCGCTTAGCGTTTACGCGACGGAGGATTTGCTTCGCAAACAAGCGCCTAAACGCTCGATTTATCATAATTGCTCCGGCAAGCATCTGGGGATTTTAGCACTGTGCAAAATGATGGGATATCCGTTGGAGACATATTATGAGCCTCAGCACCCGGCACAGTTGGAGATATTGGAAACGCTATCATATTTGTCGGAATGCGCGATTGACCAGATTCAGCTTGGCACTGATGGCTGTGGGTTCCCCGTTTTTGCCATTCCTTTGAGCAACTTGGCACAAGCTTTTCTCAAGTTGGCCTGTCCAGAGCTCATTGAGGATGCATCGATCCGTATCGCTGTTCAGAAGATGGTTGGTCTTATGAATGAGCACTATGAGATGGTTGCTGGTTCTGACCGCATTTGTTCGGCTCTTCTCATGGATACGAATATCGTAGCGAAGGGTGGAGCCAAAGGCGTTTATTGCTTCGGTTTGAAGAAAGAAAAACTAGCTTTTGCCTTGAAAGTGTTAGATGGTTCCGAGGACGAATGGCCGTTGATTGTCGCGTCGATTTTGGAGCAAATCCATTATGACAATATCAACACGATTCAGAGCATGTATGAGCTCGCGCCTATAGAAATCAAGAATGATAACAAGAAAATTATCGGTCGCAACACTGCTGTATTCACGCTTCAAATCCACTCATAAGCGATATGAGCATTGTCGGACAAGCACATATAACGCTCCGACAAGTTACATATATAATTTCAAGGAATATCGGGAGGGGTTATTTTGAAAAAAAGAATGTCAACAATGGTGATGAGCATGGTTCTTGTGCTGACGGTCGGACTTGTCGGCTGCTCCAGCGAACCTGCAGGAAATTCAAGTAATGCAGCTCAAAGTTCAGGCAAAAAAGAAAAAATTACGTATTTAGATCCACTTCCAAGCCCAGAGCGAACAGCACTCATGCAGGATTTCATCAAACAATTCCAAACAAAAAACCCGAACATTGAAGTCGAATACACTTCCGTTCCTTGGGATGATGCGAATAAGAAGTGGATGGCTCTCGGTGCCGCCAAGCAGCTTCCGGATGTCCTCAGTATCGACGATACATCTCTCGTAGCCATGTCTGCCGCCGGTTATATCGAAAATCTACAGCCTTATTATGATAAATGGGATCAAGTAGGCAACCTGACCGAGGCGTTCAAACAAGCAAGAAACAAGTATCAGGACAAGGTCTATTCAATTCCCGATGGATTTTTGCTGCAAGGTTTATTTATTCGAAGCGACTGGTTCAAAGAAAGCAACTTGCCGGAGAAAATCGATACATGGGACGATTACTTCAAGTTATCCCAACAGCTAACGGATGCTTCCAAAGGAAGATATGGGATTTCATTCCGTGGCGGCGCGAATGGTATTCTTCGAGCAATGGAATACGTTATGGCGGCGACGCATAGCGAGAGCTGGTTCGACAAGGATGGCAAATCGATTCTTTACAAACCGGAAGGGCAAGCAGCATTCAAGAAGTTTTATGACATCTATCTCAATAATAATTCTCCTAAGGAGTCAATAAATTGGGGCTTTAACGAAATGGTGCAGGGCTTCTTGAACGGCCAGACGGCTATCCTGAATCAAACCCCTGAAGTCATTATTACAGCTCAAAAGAACATGAAGGAAGGCACATGGAACGTCGTGCCGATGCCAAAATCCGATGATGGCAAACGTTATATTTTCTGGGGTTACACAGCTGCATACGCGATGGCAGCCAACTCCGAGCACAAAGATGCAGCTTGGAAGTTCATTCAGTTCCTAAGCTCCCCTGAGATCAATTTACAATATAGTATCAAAAATTCGAGCATTCCGATTTATAAGGACAACCTGAAGGATCCGTTTTTCAATAAAGGTCCAATTGCCGGATACGCAGGTGCGATGGCGGACTCAAACATTGTTTTTGCCGGACCGCCGAGCCATCTGACCAAGCTGGGGCAATTCTCAGGTACATTCGCCGTACAAGAAACGCAGAAATATTTGAGCAAAACGCAATCCCTTGAGGATACGGTTAAACATTTGGCTGACTTCCTGACTAAGGAGCAGCAAGAATATTTAAAAAATAATAAATAATAACATCTAGATGYAGACAACCGAGGCGGAGTTCTGTCCCGGTTGTCTTTTCCTTATCCGAAAGGGAGGTGAAGCGGCTGTGAAACTGAGATTGAAATTATGGGAACCTTACTTGCTTATTGCTCCTGCCATCCTGGTCCTGTTAGCTTTTTTTGCATACCCGCTGCTGCAAGGCTTTAAATTGGCCTTTATGCACTATATCTTATTTGAACCGAACGACGTTCGGTTTTCTGGTTTAGAGAACTTTAAAGCCATACTTACAGACAACAGTATCGTCCGAATTTTGATGAATTCTTTATTGTGGGT
>NZ_JBFTQB010000861.1:0-2798 GCF_056398785.1 Paenibacillus sp. 01T422
AGTATAGGCTGGTGATTATTCTGCTGCGCGATTTGATTACCAATTTTGCGATTATTACTGTATTTGTTTTATTCGTTGAGCAATTTTTTATTATGACGAAATTGGATGAGAAACCGACGTGGTACTACAARGTTTATGTGGGGCTTACCCATGGCATCCTGGTCGTGATTCTGGTTAGTTTTGGCACGTTAATTGATGGTCAGATCGGTCTTAATTTTCGTGGTGTAGGTTTCCTGCTTGCTGCTTATTTGGGAGGATACCTATCCATTCTCATTACCTTCGCTATCTTATGGATATGGCACTTCACGATGGACGGCTATATCCAGACTCCGCTGCTGTTCATTGGACTTGCTGCCATCCTGGGAACTGGCTTTATTTTCTCGAAACTACGCTCTTATTGGTCCAAATGGTTATTAGGCGGAACGTTCTTCTATGTGTTCTATTATGGAATGATCTGGGCCGTTTACCGGACGCCGTTTCAATTTATTTGGAAATACCTCACCTACCAAATGATGTGTGTGGTGGTTGTGGCCTGCTTTCTCGCTTATCTGATTCGTAACAGGGAGTACAAGCTGCAGATCCGCCAGGTAGAGCAGGAACTCATTGATATGCTGCGCTTTCAAGCGGGTTATACGTTTAAATTTCATAAGCGCCGGGACCATTTTGTATATATATTGATTGAGGGTCAATTACTTTATCAGCTGGGTCYGAGACCGAGTCAGTTTATAGGGAAAAAGGCGCATGAAGTCAATATATTAGGAACTAAGTTTACGGAGTTTCTGCAGCCATACTATGAGCATGCGTGGTCGGGGGAACGAGTTACCTATGAATATGACTGCCAAGGCGTTGCGATTCTCGTAACCTTGCAGCCTATCTATAAATTTGGTGCGGTTAGCGAAGTCATCGGATCAGCGGTGGATGTTTCGGAGCATCGTGCTGCTCAGATGAGAGCAAGGGTCAGAGACGAGCAGTTCCGTACTTTGGTAGAAAATTCAGAGGATTTTATTTTCAGATTTCGACTAGATGGAAGCGTTGCCTCGGCCAATTATAAAATGTATCAAACCTACCAGCTTACACCTGATCAGGTAAAAGGAAAGCAATTGACCGATGTGATTCAGATGGACAATCCTACGAAATGGGAGCGCTTCTTCACACAATCGATCATCAACGGCAAGACGCAGCAATTCGCTATTAATTTCTTGCTGCCGGACGGTGCCGAGCATGCCTATAACGTCACTTTATCGCCCCTATTCAATGAGAAAAGAACGGAAATCATCGGGGTTACCGGTACGGTTCATGATATTACGGATCTCAAGAAACGCGAGGAAGCAGATGAATCTAACCGGGCGAAAAGTCAATTCCTGGCGAGGATGAGTCACGAAATTCGTACGCCACTGAACGGTATTCTGGGGCTGTCCCTTCTGCTGCAGCGAACCGAATTAACACCACTGCAGAAGGATTATTTGAGTAAAATGGATGCCTCTTCGAGTGTCCTGCTGGCGACGATTAACGATATTCTGGATTTTTCAAAGATTGAAGCGGGGAAATTAATTTTGGAAAAGGTGGACTTCTCCCTGGAAGAATCGCTCCAAAAGGTTGCCGATCTAGCGAGCGTATCACTCGGCAATAAGCGAATAGAGATTTTGCTGGATACGTCAGAGGATTTGCCCGATATCGTTAGCGGAGACTCTTTTCGATTAGAGCAAGTACTTATCAATTTATCGAATAATGCCATCAAATTTACGGAACAAGGTCACATCCGGCTGCAAGTACAGCTTGAGGAATATGCCGAGGAAGGCGTCATTATATCTTTTGCTGTGGAGGACACGGGGATAGGCATCTCTAAGGAGCAGCTATCACAGCTATTCCTGCCTTTCTCGCAAGCGGATACATCGACTAGCCGGAGATATGGAGGCACAGGGCTGGGGCTTGTTATCTGCCAGCATTTGGTGCAGTCCATGGGAGGCGTGTTGAGGGTTGAGACCACGCTAGGAGCAGGAAGCCGGTTCTACTTCAGTCTCTTGTTCGGACGAAATAAGCAGACAGAGGATGACATGTATCTTCATTACAGGCAGCATCTTCTGCCTCAAGAAAACAAGAAGGTGCTGGTTGCCGAGGATCATCCGATTGCTGCTCAGCATGTATCCGATTTGCTGAGCTCCTTTGAGCTTGAGGCGAAGACGGTTCTGGCGGTTTCTGACCTTTTAGCGGCGTTGGAACAAGGAGAGGGAGGAGCAGGCGAGTCTGCTTTCCGTTATATTCTATTGGATATGCAAATGGATCCCATGCAGCATCAGGCGATTTGGCAGCGTGTGCTGAATGCGGTCGACCGCTCAAGTACCCATGTAATCGCGCTCACGACGCTGGAAGGCAGAGAAGAAATGTGCGAGCTCCCTGACGTTTTGAAAGCGGATGCTGTTCTGGTGAAACCGGTAAGCAGGTTGTCGCTGCGCAAAGTTTTGCAGGTACTCAGTGGGCAGAAGCCCTATCCCAAGAGGTGCGATCGCAGTAAGGAGCAGTCTATGGCGGAGGGAACGCTTTTCCAGTCCAAGGGGCACATTCTGRTGGCGGAGGACAATGAAATCAATCAATTGGTGATCACGCAGCTCCTGCAGCAATTGGGCTACGAAGTGGTTATCGCGCAGAATGGCTATGAGGTTCTGGAGCGGGTGGGACAGCAAGCCTGGAAGCTTATTCTTATGGATATTCATATGCCGGAAATGGATGGCTACGAGGCAACGCAGAAGCTGAGACAGCTGAAGCCAATGCAGCGAATTCCGATCATCGCGCTTACTGCC
>NZ_JBFTQB010000862.1:0-4904 GCF_056398785.1 Paenibacillus sp. 01T422
GCAGCAGACCGATCGAAATGAGCTGTAAAGCTTGGAGTGCCCCGGACACAATCAGGATGTTCGATGGCGAAGTATTGACGCCGATTCCTTGCAGGTAAGCTGCCAGCTGCTTGCGTAAATAAAGATTCCCCTTCGGTTCTTCATAACCCAAGAGGAACGAATTCGTCGAACTTTCAGCGAAAATCTCCTTCATCCGCTCAGATGGCAGCAAATCGGGTGAAWGCTCCCCCGTTCCAAGCCGAATGATACCTTCTTGAAATTCTGCCCGATTGATGTGCTGAATAGCCGGCTGGTTGGGATAGTGTGCTCCAGCTTGTACATACGAGCTCCAGTCTGGAGGAGGAGAAGCGGTCAACAGGTTCCAAGAGTTATTAATAACTCTCGTTCCGCCTTTGGTGTTACCCTCCAATAATCCATCAGCAATCAAATCGCTGATTGCCGTTACAACCGTGCTGCGATTCACGCCAAAATGCTCAGCCAATGCTCGCTGCGAAGGAATTTTGGTTCCAACGGCCCATTCTCCCAGCGATATTTTATGGATAATAAACTCTTTAATCTGTTGATATAACGGAGTTTCAGATGATAAATCAGGCTTCCAATCCATCGTTTCCTCCTTCCTTACAGCTCCACTATATCATTTGGTTGGGGTCGAATCCATCCATTTGGACGGAGACAAATATCAGAAACCCTCTATACTAAGAAAGAATTCGACAACTAGATAGGGGCGATTATTTTGTTTCAAACGATATTACATGCGGTTGTTTTGGGCTTTGGACTCATTTTACCTGTTGGGGTGCAAAATGTTTTTGTGTTTAATCAGGGCGCCAGCCAACGCTCTTACCTTGGGGTACTGCCAGTTATTCTCACAGCTTCCCTCTGTGATACCCTGCTTATTCTTGCAGCGGTTTTTGGGGTTTCCCTTATTGTGCTAACCTTTTCATGGCTGCAAGCGGCATTGTACGGAATTGGCTGCTTATTCCTGCTCTACATGGGCTGGGTGCTTTGGCACAGTAAGCCAAGTACAGCTCTTTCTACACAAGCAGAGGTCCGCCAGCCGAAAAAACAAATCCTGTTTGCGGCATCTGTTTCCTTGCTGAATCCTCACGCTATTTTAGATACGATCGGCGTTATTGGTACAAACTCCTTGAACTATGCTGGCGGGCAAAAATGGGTGTTCCTGATCAGCATCGTGTGTGTGTCTTGGCTGTGGTTTTTTGGATTAGCATTTGCAGGGCGACTCGTTGGTAAACATGATGCAAGCGGGCGATTTATCGCGAGGTTGCATAAAGTGTCGGCTTGCATGATATGGGGCGTAGCCGTGTATATGGGGTTGCAGTTTGTGTGGAAATGAGGGGAGGGAGGGTGTGACTAGGTGTGAGGGAGAGATTGGGTGGGAGTACGAGACTGGGCGAGACGGGAGAGATTGGGTGGGAGTACGAGACTGGGCGAGACGGGAGAGACTCGGTGGGACGGGAGAGACTGGGTGCAATAGTGCGAGACAGCTCGAGACTGGGTGATACTTGGCTAGAATGGGGCGAGACACATTCCGTTCTCACTCACCATACCCGCGTAAGCACATAAGCACTTTAGCACTCGGTTGCTACTGGATCTAACTCTATCAGCTGGCCATTGGATGAAATCCAACGAACTCGACAAATTCACCACATATTGCATCATTTCATTGGACGAAATCCAATAGACTTCGAGAAATACACCACTATTAGCACTAAAATAAGCCCTCTCATTGGATTTCATCCAATGTAACCCTCCAAATACACTTCAAACCCATCAACTCGTTGGATTTCATCCAATGAGTTTGATTCATTCTCACCATTCCACCTCCTCCCTATGCCCAAACTATGAATAAACCCTCTCATTTTCACCCTGTATGTCCGGCTATCCACCTCAACTCTCATAACACTTCACTTCCCAATCTACTCCTCCTCAGTTCTCATCACACTTCACTTCTCACTCCACTCCTCCTCAACTCTCATCACACTTCACTTCCCAATCTACTCCACCTCAACTCTCATAACACTTCACTTCCCAATCTACTCCTCCTCAACTCTCATAACACTTCACTTCCCAATCTACTCCTCCCTCAACTCTCCTCACACTTCACTTCACAATCTACTCCTCCTCAACTCTCATAACACTTCACTTCCCAATCTACTCCTCCTCAACTCTCCTCACACTTTACTTCCCAATCTACTCCTCCTCTCTCATCACACTTCACTTCTCACTCCACTCCTCCTCAACTCTCCTCACACTTCACTTCCCAATCTACTCCTCCCTCAACTCTCATAACACTTCACTTCTCAATCTACTCCTCCTCAACTCTCATCACACTTTACCCTCGCCATGTAAACGCATTCATATCAAAAGAAAGAAAACCAGTTGCAAGAGCAACTGGTTAACGTTTCACTAGATCTTCGCGAATCGGTGTAAATACATCCAGCAAAGCAGATGCTTCCAAAGCTGTTACGCCATGCTGTGCTCCACTCGGTATGTAAACCGTTTGTCCTTGTTCGATGACCGTCACAACACCATCTATGGTAAACTCGATTTTGCCTTTTAAACAATAGGACATTTGTTCATGCACGTGGCTGTGCTGATATCCTACGGCYCCTGGCTCAAAGTGAACCTCCATCATCATTAACCCAACTTCAGCTTTCAAAATGCAGCGTTTAACGCCCGGCTCAGCCGGTTCCCATACGCCAATATTCGACATCTGACTTTCCCCTCTCCGATTTGAGTAATCATAGAAAATAAAAAAGGACCGCAAGCGGCCCTTATTTGCCAAATTTCTTTGGGGTTGCAGACAGCTCCAACGAGAGGATCCATCATGAACGCTTGACGAAGCAGTTTATCGTCCCCATGCACAGCTGCTTCTACAGCAAGACGTTGTACAGAAATACTGACATTACATACTGCTGCAGGTCCTAACGGCAGATTTCCTACATGCGGCATCGAAATACCGTTGGCATCTACATAACCCGGTGCTTCAATGATGGCATCATTTGGCAGGTTCGAGATGACGCCATTATTCACTACATTGAAATGTCCGCGATACACACGGCCGGTTTCAAGTCCCTCAATGATATAGGAACCGTGCTCTTCACTGCGCTTCTCGGCCGCATAAACCATCGCCTTTTCCTTCATCCAGTTCGGGAAATCCTTCTCAAACCAGTTCCGCCCTTCCGTACATACGCGCAGGTAGCCGCCGGTTTCACCGTTAATCCAGCTCCCCAGATCGATCCAATCTTGGATCTCGCTAGCGCGCTTCCGGTACCAAGGCACATACTCGCTAAGATGCCCGTTGGACTCTGTGCTGTAGTAGCCGAAACGACGAAGCATGTCGATGCGCACTTTCTCTGTGCGGGCATATTCCGGATGGTTCTCGAACGCTTCAAGCAGCCCTTGCGTTAGATCCTTGCCTTGATGGCGGGCCTGTACATACCACGTTTGATGATTGATGCCTGCACAAATAATATCGACTTCTTCTTTCTTCAAACCATACACGTCTGCAATTTGACGATGCCCGTGCTGCACGCCGTGACATAACCCTATCGTCCGCACCCCGCCGTAAGTGTTGCAAGCCCATGTCAGCATAGCCATCGGATTCGCATAATTTAGCAGCAGCACATCCGGCGAAGCTACGTCGCGAATGTCCCCGCAGATACGCAGCATTTCCGAAATCCCGCGCTGACCATACATAATGCCTCCCGCGCATAACGTATCCCCGACGCACTGATCTACACCGTATTTAAGCGGGATATCTACATCTGTTGCAAAAGCCTCCAGACCCCCGACGCGAATTGTACATAACACATACTTGGCGTCTTTCAAAGCTTCCCTGCGATCCGTGCTTGCTTGAATTTGGATGTTCAGACCATTCTCCATAATATCTCTTTGGCACAGCTCCGTAACCATATCCAAGTTATGTTGATTAATGTCTGTAAAAGCGACCTGAATATCTTTAAACTCAGGAACTGATAATAAATCCCTTAGTAATCCGCGTGTAAATCCAATGCTTCCTGCTCCAATAAAAGCTACTTTAAATGACATGTTTATCGCCCTCTCTATCGTGTTCTCTACCTTTCACATTGTATCAAGCACGAAAGAGAAACCGTTATCAAATTTCTAACTTCCTCAACTCACTTTTGTCAAAAATTCTAACTTCTTTACGGATAATTTCGTTTCTCTGCATACATAGATTTACGAAAATCGGTTGGCGTCAGACCCGTATACTCTTTGAAAAGCATATGAAAATATTGCCGACTTCCAACGCCGATGTAATCACAAATCTCGGAAATGGGCACATCCGTTTCTAGCAGCAGCATTTTGGCTTTTTCCATCCGGATACCGGTTAAATAAGCCATTAATGTCTGTCCTGTCAGGGATTTGAAAATCCGCTGCAAATAGCCTGGATGCAAATTAACTGCACCGGCAATATCCTTCACTTGAATATCCCGGTCATAGTTCTGATGCAAATACTCCATCGAAATTTTGACATATCGTTCACTCTGCGCCTCTCCGCTATTTACCGTTTCACGCCACACTCGCGCAATTCGAATCAGCAGCTGTGTGATCAGAAGCTGAACCATCAAGTCGCTTTTATTTGCTGCTTTATCCAGCTCTAGCACCAAGCTTTTCATTATATGATAAACTTCATCTCCATCCCGCAGCACCAAATAGGGAGCTTCTGACGCCAATAAAGCGATCAACAGGTCATCTTCGGCAGCCAACTGCTGAATCGAAGGGAATACTCCTTTATTGGGTGTGAACCGAAATTCTACATTCAGCATTCGGCATGGATTAGCCACATCAACGAGCAAGCGATGGGGGACGTTGGCGTTAATAATAATAAATTCACCCTTTTTGAGCGCGACCTTCTCGGTGTG
>NZ_JBFTQB010000863.1:0-2781 GCF_056398785.1 Paenibacillus sp. 01T422
GAATGTCTGCATACACCGCAAGTAAAACCACAATACCAACAATTACGGTTTGCCATTCTTGGGGTACGGACAAAATCCTTAATCCATTGGTCATCACACTCATAATCAATGCTCCAATTACGGTTCCCAAAATAGATCCCTGTCCGCCACTTAACGAAGTTCCCCCGATAACGACTGCCGCGATGGCTTCCAATTCATACCCCATCCCAAGCGCAGGTTGGGCGGAGTCCAGTCTCGAAGCGATCATGACTCCCGCAATACCGCTAAACAATCCAGTTAATACATAGATTGAAATTTTCCAGAAGCGGATGTTTACGCCGGATAATCTCGTTGCTTCCTCATTGCTGCCTAATGCAAAGTTATAGCGTCCAATAACCGTCTTCGTCAGCACCAGACTTGAAATAATGGCAAGTCCGAAGAAGATCAGAATAGCATTCGGAACTGCAAAACCCGGAATCACCTTCTCCAACGCTGTGCCCATCACGATTTCACGGARTGCAGGCGTTTCATTGAAGTAAATCGGTTTCGCATGCGAAATCACAAGCGACAAGCCTTTCGTCATCATCATGACAGCCAGCGTCGCAATAAATGGTGGAATATTCATCTTGGCTACAGCAAAACCGCTGAACAATCCACAAAGGACACCTGTTATAATCCCTGCCAGAATCCCAACGGGAATTGGTAAATGCCAGTTCGTAATGAACACACCCGTCATCACGGCAGAGAAGGTCATCACAGTACCGACACTGAGATCAATGCCACCAGCAATAATAACAAATGTTGAGCCCAGCGCCAGGACGCCGATGACAGCAGTTGATAAGAGAATCCCGACGATATTCGTGAATTGCAAGAAATTGCTGGAAGAGACAGAGAAGATAATAACTAAAAGCGCTAAGCTGGCGAAAGCTAACAATTTCTGGGTTGCTGCTGTCTTTGGAATGATTGGCTTTGAAGATTTCAAGCTGCTTAATTGCATGGTTGTCCATCCTTTCTTACTTGCGGCTTGTCGCTAATTTCATAATCTCTTCTTGGTTGGCTAGATCCCCTGGAAGCTCACCGGTTATTCTGCCTTCGCACATCACCAGAACACGATGGCTCAATCGCAAAATTTCGGGCAGTTCAGAGGAAATCATCAGAATAGCCTTTCCTTGCTTGGCTAACTCCTCAAGCAGTGCATAAATCTCCGATTTGGCCCCCACATCGATACCTCTTGTCGGCTCATCAAAGATGAGAACCTGGCAATCACGATGCAGCCATTTCCCAATGACGACCTTTTGCTGATTGCCTCCTGACAGAAACTTAGCTTTCTGCTGGACGCTCGGCGTTTTTATTTTCAAAGATTCCACATATTGGCCTGATACTTGCTCGATGCGACCATCTTTCATCCATCCGAAGCTGTTACGGAATTTCTTCAAGGATGGCAGCGCAATGTTCGCCCCAAGCTCCATATCCACGACAAGCCCGTATCGCTTACGATCTTCGGAGAGATAACCAATTCCGTGTTTCACCGCATCATGGGTTCCGCGAATATTCACTTTCTTCCCGTGCACATACACTTCGCCAGTGTCCATACGGTCTGCGCCGAAGATAGCTCGTGCCATCTCTGTTCGGCCTGCTCCCATTAGACCGGCAACACCCACTATTTCACCAGCATTCACGGTAAAATTGATATCTCTGAAGGTATTCCCTCTGCTCAGATTACTGACTTCCAGGACCGTACCCAGCGATTGGGTATGCAAGCTCGGCCGCTTCTCAACAACGATTTCCCGGCCAACCATCATCGAAATGATCGTATTCATGGACGTATCCTGCGTCTTCACCGTAGTGATGTAACGGCCATCCCGCATGACAGTTATCCGGTCGCTAATTCGCCTCAGCTCTTCCATGCGATGAGAAATATAAACGATGCCTACACCATTCTGGCGCAGCTTCTCAATCATCCGGAATAGTTCATTAATTTCCGTTTCCGTCAGCGCCGCAGTAGGTTCATCCATGATGAGCACCTCGGAGTTGAATGATAAAGCTTTGGCGATTTCAATCATTTGCTGTTTGGCTACACTTAGCTCCGATATTTTCATACGCGGATCCAAGCTCAGATTCAGCTGCTCCAGAAGCGCACTTGTGTCATCATTTATTTTCTTCTCATCTAATAAAAATCTCAGTTTTTTTCGCGGCTCCCGGCCAATGAACATATTTTGAGCTATGCTCAAATCAGGGATTAGATTGAGCTCTTGATGAATGATACTGATGCCTAGCAGTTGAGCTGATCTGGTATCAGGGATCTGGACCTCCTTCCCTTTCAACAAGAGACGTCCGCCGTCTTTCTGATATATGCCGGTTAGGATCTTCATCATTGTCGACTTTCCAGCACCATTCTCACCAACCAAGGCATGGACCTCACCTGGATTTAAGTCAAATTGGCAGTTGGAAAGCGCTTGTACGCCGGGGAAATATTTATCAATACCTTCCATTTGCACGAGTGGATGTATCACTTCTGTTATTCACCTCAATGTCGTTTACTGCTTTTATCTTAGCTGTAAACGCTTCAATTGAGAGTGGAGTATTTTCATAAAAAAGTCGAAAAATTACCGATATATGGGTGAAAGATATAAAAAAAGAAGCATCCAAGGACGTACCCTCAGATGCTTCTCTTCCCAATCGATTTTCATCGCCTATCTTCTATTCAGCTTGAATCCAGGTAATATCTTTTTGCACTAGCTGTTCCTTCCACTCTTTCGGTGCGTCCACATTGCTAACAATAATATCGATCTTGCTCAAATC
>NZ_JBFTQB010000864.1:0-2778 GCF_056398785.1 Paenibacillus sp. 01T422
GATCAGAAGTTATTCCTGCACCCAACCCTCCATAACTACTTCCATACAATCCAAAATAGCCCCACTTTGCAATATTAGTCTGAGTCATATCTATTTTTACCGTATTTCTAATTCTAGAATCATCAGCTACAAGCGTGCCATCCGTTAAGCTAATTCCACCTTTTTCAAAGTTGCCATCAAAAGTGTATCCAGGAACTTGACCATACAGACTTCCCAGGGAAATTCCATCACCGATACAATTATAAATTTCTAGGTTATCTATTGTGATAAACCTAACATTGGAGCCAATTAGCGGGGTGTTACTTACCATGACCCCATGTCCCCATTCGTGAGTACTTACTACAGTCGTATAATCATGCATATTTTTATCGCCTTCAATTTTGCCATTAGTTATTCGGCAGTACTGCTGGTTTCTCTGAAATACAATAATCGCATAATGGGTTAATCCATTAGGTTTGATCTTTAGTATCGCCCCATTCAGATTGAAGACCATATAGCTTTGAGGTTCAATGGGATTTTTCTCATCAATTAGATAGGTCCCTTTAGGCAGAGCGGCTTCCGAATAACCTTGATCAAATGCAYATTGCAATGCATCATTAATCCCTTTACTTGTATTTACAGCATCCGATCCATCGTTCTTAATCCCCCAACGCGTTAAATCAATCATGTAAGTAGCTCCTGTATCTGCCATCTATTAAACACCTCCTTATCAAAGAATATTCAATAGATAAGTAGATGGTTACAAAATACTAATATTTGGTCTTATGCCGCGGTATACGAACTACAAAAATTTCAAAATTCATTTTATGACTTCTTACGACATTTTTTCCAACAATAAGTGTACAATGATACCTGTACATAAATAACTCACAAGGATGGTAAGATAATGATTAAAAAGGTACTAATTGTTCTAACATTTTTCATGCTTTCTTTTCAATCTCTACTTGTTGAGGCTGTTCCCCCAGACAATTCTACACAATCAATCGCAACTAGAACTTACAACTTAGAGCTTTCCCGTTGGAATGTATATAATGACGGAACTCATCCTATTGAAACAACCAATGGTATTAATAAAGCGTTGCAGTGGTCGAGTGAACAAGGCTATCAAGTATTTAAAGTCCCCGCCGGTAAATATTTAATTAGTAAAGGCAGTAGCCCGAATGATCCACAAGCTCAAATAAATATGGTCAGTAATATGACCTTTCTGCTTGATGATTTAGCCATTATTCAAAAAGAAACGAATGGTTATGAGAGTTATAGAACCTTATATATTGGTTATGGCGTTAATCAGGCAACAATTAAAGGCGGTACTTATCAAGGGGATAGAGAAACTCATAATCATAGTAAAAAAGACAACGCAAGCAGCGTAGGGACTCATGAGTTTGGAAGTGGAATACTTGTCGAAGGAGCTTACAATCTAACGATAGACGCCGTTAAGACAATGAATTTCACAGGAGATGGCATAACAATCGCCGGTTCAAGTGTTGGAATCTCAGGTACCTACGGGAAAGACTATCTTTATGGTGATATTGACGGTTCAGGCAAATTGATTAATTCGACTTCAAAGATTAGGCCTAAGGTCGCAATGGACTTCGCAAATCCCAACTATAAGGGGAGAAAGTATTTTGCCTTCGAGCAACCACAAGGTGTTACGAGCAATAAATATGATGTCTACTTCTATAAAAACGATGGGACGTATCTATCTTCAGTAAAACAAGTCAGATTTGGTATTGATTTAGTACAAATCCCCAAAGATGCTGCAAGTTTTTATCCCGTTTTTAGTTCTTCTACCATTGCTACGTTTTTTGTCAAATTGTTTAGCAACGATGTATCTAGGAATGTTACGATTAACAATTCAGAAACTGCGTTCAATAGAAGACAAGGAATTTCAATTGTCGGGGTCGATGGTATACAAATTAGCAATAATAAAATTCATGACATAAATGGTACTGCACCACAATATGGGATTGATTCAGAAACTGAAGGCTTCTACCCAAACAATAATCTTAATATCACTAATAATCACTTCTATAACAATAAAGGTGGAGACATTGTATTCGCCGATGGTAACACGGCTTTAATAAGTCATAATTTATTTGAGAGCAATAAAGGAGTATACATCTATAGCGCCTTTCCAAATACAATGGTTAGCAACAATACCTTCAAGAATGGTGGGCTGACGATGGGAGGGACAGGTTCTGCGGATGATAATACGTTCACGGACGCTGAAGTTAATTTGATTGCAACAAGTAATACATTAACCAATACCACTTTCCTTAATAGCAAATTAAACTTGAATAATACGGACCCCTTTGGATCTAAAGTAGAGAATATAACCATGACCAACACGGATTCATCTGTTATTACTTCTTTAAATGTAGGGAATCGTCCTGTCCATCTTTCGAATATTACGATCCAAGGATTAACGAAGCTTTCAACTTTAGGCGGAAAAGGAACAGATCAAAACATATATGACAATATCACTATCCAAGATTTTAATGCGTATAATGGTACTGTACTTCCTGCTGGCACCTATAATAATTGCAATTTTTCGTCGACTAATAACGAGTCTGTAGGTTTAAATATTAATCAGTCGGGTACATTCACTTTTAATAACTGTTCTTTTAATGCGTTAGGTAAAATATTTACATTGAATAGTCTTTATGGGGAAGCAGACACCACGTTCAACAGCTCTTCTTTTAATATTTCAAAAGATGTTGGTTACGCGGCTGCAATTTATGTCCAAGGAGCAAAACAGTTATCAATACTAGATAGTAC
>NZ_JBFTQB010000865.1:0-2777 GCF_056398785.1 Paenibacillus sp. 01T422
AAAAAATACAGATCAATTATTCCTCTTGAAGGTGATGTAATGTCCGTACCGGATGATTCTAATGAATACAAGAAGAAGCTGTGTCACCTGTATAACGAGATATCCAAAGAGTTATTCGGTTTTGGTACAACATTGCTGAAGGTTTCCTTGGATCAGAATATCATTACGTTTCATGCTAAGCATCGTCGGTCGCCCCGCTCAACGGCATTAGAAGGAGAGGCTCCTACTTTAAAACACGAGGTCGATTTTTACATGTCCTCGATTTACAAGAAGAGAATCCGGGAAAAGCTGGAGCAAGAACTCGGGTTATCTATGGATGCGGTGTTAAGAGACTATGATCCACCGACACAATGGGCCATAACGAATATTATTCTTAAACCAACTAAATAGTCTAGACCACGGTGTATCTCTTTTGATCTATCTTAAGAGCTTACCCGCTCGTATATCACTTGATGTCTCTTTCCATTGTTTACGATGAAAAGTGCTCTTGTTAGAAGCTATCTTCTATCAAGGGCACTTTTCTATTTTTTTTCGTCTTAGCAAGAGCACGGCATATATTTGTGAGCCCGTGTAGAATACTAGTAAAAATTTAACAAAGGGATTTTGCGCTACAAATTATATATATGATATTGGGAGGATGTTAAAGATGAAACAAAAAATGCTTCGTGGTTTGATTTCTTTATCCGTAGTAGGACTGGCCTTGACGGGATGTGGTACCGCACCCGCGAAAGATCAGGGGAATACAGGTGCAGCAACAGCTTCGCCAGCGGGAGCATCAAAAGGAGAACCTACGCAACTGGTTATTTCCACTTGGGGTTTTTCAGATGATTTCTTTAAGAAAGAAGTTTATGCACCTTTTGAGAAAGAGCATAATGTGAAGATTGTTTTGGAAATCGGCAATAACTCCGAACGTTTAAACAAGGTGAAACAAGGCAGTTCAAAAGTGGATCTTATGTATTTATCCGATTACTATGCACAACAAGGTATTGAAGCAGGATTGTTCGAAAAAATCGACCGCACGCGTATTCCGAATTTAAAAGATATCTACGATATTGCTAAGGCACCGCTGGGTGAAGATTACGGTCCAGCCTATACGATTGGCCGATTCGGAATTGCCTATAACCCGAAAGCAGTCGGTAAAGAGATCAAATCGTGGAGCGACCTGTGGAGTCCTGAACTCTCCAAGAAGCTGACACTGCCAAACATTACATCTACTACAGGTCCAATGGTTCTAGATGCAGCATCACTAGTATCAGGAAATGCGAAGTTCAATGAGGATCAAGCTTTTACAAAGGTTAAAGAGATCAATAAAGGAGTCGTCAAGTATTATGGACAAACTTCTGAATTCGTCAATATGTTCGCGCAAGGAGAAATTGCTGCTGGTCCCATCATGGAGATGTATGTGAAGGATTTGAAAGCAGCAGTGCCTGATACGAAGTTCATTTCCCCGCAAGAAGGGGCATATGCCGTAATGAATACGGTCAACGTCATTAAAGGAAGCAAAAATAAGCAGCTTGCGGAAGATTTCATCAACTGGCATTTGAGCAAAGAAGTACAAGAGAAATCCGCAAAGGCAAAGGTAGATTCACCAGTAAACACTACGCTGCAACTCTCTGCTGATGAAGCACAAGGAATTACTTACGGCGCTGATGTTGTAAATAAGCTGATCAAGATGGATATGAAATTCGTGAATGAGCATCTTAAATCGTGGATTGACCGTTGGAACAAGGAAGTTGCTCAATAATATATAATCGGACAAAGGTATATGATTGTGTGTATACCTTTGTTTTCTTAAAAAGACTTGAAGGGGGCTTGGTGATGAAAAAGAAGGTCATCCTCGACGTGGATACTGGGATAGATGATGCACTGGGAATCCTGCTTGCCATACGTAGCGGAGAAATGGACGTGCTAGGCATCACGACGGTGAATGGAAACGTTTCGTTGGATCAAGCGACTAAGAATACATGCAAGATTCTTCAACTTCTTGAGATGGAGAATGAGATTCGTGTCATACAAGGTGCGAACAAACCTTTGATGCGCCCAACTTTCTTTGAGCATCGCGTCCATGGCAAGGATGGGCTTGGCGGGGCTTTACTCGACATGCCGGTTCATGTGAAGGCAGCCGACGGGCACGCAGTTGATTTCATCGTTGATCAAGTGAAACAGCATGCCGGAGAGGTCACTTTGGTTATGACGGCTCCACTGACAAACCTAGCTTTGGCCGTTATGAAGTACCCTGAGCTGGTTCATCAAGTGAAAGAAGTGATTGTGATGGGAGGCGTCGTGCAAGGCTTCGGCAATGTGACACCTACAGCGGAGTTCAACATGTATGTCGATCCGGAAGCGGCCAAAATCGTGTTCCAGGCGGGTTTTCCAAACTTAACACTCGTAGGGTTGGATGTAACAAGGAAAGCGTTGCTGACAGATGAGCATATCCAAGCACTCGGAGATTCGCCTATAGCCCGGTATGTGAAGGAGAGTACATCGGAATATATGGAACGTTACTATGAACGTAATGGCGTTAGAGCCTGTGCGCTTCATGATCCACTTGCTGTCGGAGTAGCTCTAAATAAACAGCTGGTCACTACGCGCGAGTACTATGTTGATGTAGAAACCAAGAGTGAGCTATGCGATGGGCATACAGTATGCGATTTTCAGAATCGCTTGTCCAAAGAGGCCAACGTGCAGGTATGTACCGAGGTTGCGTCTGACGAATTTCTACAACTTTTTATCCGCACGTTACGTGCATAGCGAACCCAGGAACAGGAGTATAGATG
>NZ_JBFTQB010000866.1:0-2774 GCF_056398785.1 Paenibacillus sp. 01T422
GTGGACAGGTAATCTTCCTGCTAATCAAGGTGATACTGAGATTAGTACTGTAGCGAGAGCTAACAATTCGGATGTGGTACAGTACTTTAGTATTAAAATAACAAGTTTAGGCACCGGGTACACAGCTGTTAGGGCGTGGACGGAAGGAAGTGCGGGAGGTAACTACTCCTCTCCTTACACTGAAGTACAATCAAATTCAACCTGGGCTACACCTTCCTACACTACAACCCCTTCTAAGGGTACTAATATTACATTAAACCTGGATAACCCTGTTTATACATCTTCGTCAGTTTCCGTTGCTGGTGAATGGAGTCCCAACTCAGGTCATAAGAGAGTGTTGGTTAACCGATAGGACTGATAGTTTATTCTCTTAAATTCGATGCGTTTTACATGGGGTCATTGGCTTGATACACCCATGTAAAACGCATTGTTAATTTTTTAATCCAATATAATACATTAGGGGGATCGTATGTGAGTTATTTTAAAATTGACATTAATAGACTAATAACAAGCAAACAAGTAATTGTTGTAGTTATGCTGCTACTTGCTATTGCAATAATAGATCCAATTACGGTATTTATGCACTTTTCTAAGGATATCGGTACTGCAAAGACAATTGGTCAAAATCCATTTCAGTTTTGGATGCTAATGAATTCAGTAAGTTGGGGGAATAACTTATACAATATTATGTTTTGGATTCTTGCTACATTATTAACGGGTTTAATCTATTATGAAGACAAAAATACCTCTATGTATATGTATCAAGTCATTAGAAAAGGTAAGCGTAAGTATTTGATCTCGAAGTTTCTTTCAACGGGATTATTTTCGTTTATTTTAATGTTACTAGTTTTAGAAATAAATATTTTAGTGACTTACATGTTATTTCCTGATATGACTGTTACAACAGATTACTACGATAGATTAGTCCCACATGAAGGAAGCTTTGTATATAAAGCTTTTTTGTCGAATCCTTTAAGTGAGACCCAAATCTATACTTTCTTGAATGCTCTTGCGATGTCAATATTTGTTGTATTTTCACAATGTGTCAGTATGTTGTTTAAATTTTCGATTAGGTATGTTGCACTTTTAATTCCTGTGATTACTCTGTACGGTATCAACTTTATTTTTGATTCATTTCCAGGGCTTTTTGCATATAACATTCGAATGATACTTCAACCCAGAGCGGTCAGTGCATTAACAACTATAATAACTTGGGAAAATGTAATTGTAGTTATGGGAGGATGGATGGTAGTGAACTTAATATTAATAAGAGTAATATTTTTAAAATCGAGAAATTTTTATGAATAGACTTGCATTTTTTTTGATGTTTACGATCTACATTTCAATTAATGCAATAATTTCTGTACTAAAACTATCCATTGGCCATGATTGGTTTAATCAATGGTTTTTCGATAAATTTTTCGTGTTTCAATTTATTTCAGTAGTTACTATAGGGCTGGCTATTGAAAGCAGATATTTTCATAATTTATCTTACATAAGAATAGGAAGGAGAAGAGAAATATTCAGAAAGGAGTTACTAAGATACTATAGACAAGGGTTCATATGCTTAAACATTATGTACATATTTATCATACTTGGGTCAATGTTACTTCAAGAAAGTAGCTACATATTACAGTTGATTGAATGGTATATAAGATATTTATTAGGAATTATAGTTTTCATAAACATAATGTCCTGTTTGAAATGGTCGAATAACTTCATTTTGAGTAGGTATTGCAAGCTATTTACTTTCATATGGATGGCTGTTGAACTCTTATTGCTTAAACCTTTTGTAAACAAATTTTTCTCGTTTGATATCAACTTGTTATTTTCCTGGGTCTTTCATAGTGGATTACTGAGTTATTTTTACATGTTGATTTTGATTGTGCTTACTACATTACTAAATACTAGGCTTAGTGATAAGAGGGATTTTATATGATAGGAGTTTTTAAGAGTATAAAGCCTTCCTTTTTAACTATTTTGATAGGCACTCTTATTTCTTATGGGTTCTTAAGAATGAAGGGCAGTAGTGAGCTTACTACTATGTTTCAAACTATTTTCGGGGGAAAGCCTTTAAACGAACTAATGTTAAAAAGTTTATTCGTAATGCTATGTTTCTTGCTACAGTATATAAATATTCACTATATTGTTTTTTATATAGACAACTCGGATAGTTTGACTGTTCGATATGGCAGTAAAAACAATTGGCTGAAAGCTCTATTGAAAGGTATTTTAATAATCACAGCGGTATTTGTGATATTGGTTTATGTTATATGGTTACTTCTAGATACTACTTTTATTTCTTCTAAGGTACTTCAAACATTAAATATTAATACAATTGTAGTTATAGGGAGAATTTATTTATTTTGTATCATAACAATTCTAGTTCAGATATGTCTTCTACTAAAAATGACGAAAACAAGCACCTATATCATAATGGGAGGTATTTCAATTTTTTTAGCTATGATAAGCCACTACCAGGGTGCATTTTTTTTCATCTTGCCTCAAGTAAGCAGCCCTTCAATTACACTTCTCAATGTTATTGTGAGTATATTCTTTGCTCTATTGTTAGTAGTACTTATTAAAAGAATAAACAGTAAGAAGGAGTTGCCATTCTATGAAAATTGAGGTAATCAACTTTACCAAGTCAATCGGCAAAATTAATGTTCTTCAAAATATTAATGCTCTCCTCAAAAGCGGTAATATCTATGGAGTAGTTGGTAAAAATGGAAGTGGTAAAACAATGTTTTTGAGGATGATTGCTGGCCTAATAC
>NZ_JBFTQB010000867.1:0-2773 GCF_056398785.1 Paenibacillus sp. 01T422
CTTTTACAACAATGTTATCTTTCTTCAGGTACTCATCAAGCGGCTCCAAGATTCCTGCGCCTACACGTTGAGCGAAATCGGATGCGCTGGAATACATCACAACGTCCATTTGCTCGCCTGAAGCAGCTAGAAGGTCAAGCTTTTTCATACCTTCTTGAGAATCACCTTTTTCGGACATGCTCTCATAGACGACTTTAACGTTCGGGTGTGATTTGTTGTAAGCATCAACAGTTGCATTCCAGTTCCCTTGCGCTTCCGTATACCAACCTTGAACTTTAATCGTAACAGGAGCTTTCGTTCCGCCCGCAGCACCGCTATCGGCAGCAGGTGTTTCGCTTTTATTACCGCAGCCTGCAAGTGCAGTACTGATAGCAAGCACACCACTTAAAACTAGTAAACCTTTTTTCATAGGAACCCCTCCAAGTGAGCTTTGATTTGTGTGAAAACCTTTACATGACCGATCGTAACAAACTTCAGTGGAGCGCACGAGGCACTATTTTAACCTCATGCACTCTTATTTTGACTTTTTGGATTAACCCTTCACGCCGCCCGTCGAAATACCTTCGATAACCTGCTTTTGTCCAATGATGAAGATGATTAGTAGCGGCACGATGGCCGATACCGATGCAGCCATGATTAGGGAGTAGAACTCACCATTCAAATCAGCGAAAGACCGGATGCCTAGCGGAAGCGTGAATAAATCTTTGGTTCTTAGGAAAATCAGTGGATTCTGGTAATCATTCCATGTCCAGATGAAACGCAGAATCGCATACGTAGCAATGGCTGGACGAACAAGCGGTGTACAAATGGACCAGAAAATTCGGATATGACCCGCGCCGTCCATCCGAGCTGACTCCATATACTCATCGTGAATACCTAGATAGAACTGACGAAGCATGAATGTTCCAAGAACACTGAATGAACCCAGTAGAATTAAACCAAAGTGACTGTCGAACAACCCGATCCAACGGAATAGCAGGAACTGCGGCACGAGAATGGCTTGGCTGGGAATCATATAGATCGCCAGGATAAGCACGAATAGCGCGCCCCGACCGCGGAACTTGATTTTCGAGAAGGCGTATGCGGCCATAGACGAAAGTAAAACGGATAACGCTGTTGTTAAGACCGAAACCTTAATGGAATTCCAATAGTATAGCGAGAATTTGGTTTCCCAAACTGCTTTATAGTTTTCAATCACATTCCAATGCTGCGGGATCCACTGAATCGGATAGGCGAACACGTCGGCTTCCGGTTTCATGGAAGCGGAGATCATCCAAAGGAATGGCGACATAAATAGTATGCCAACGACTAGCATAACTAATGTAACGAGAATTTTTTTCAACTTTTGATTCTTGTCCATCGTGGTATTCCTCCTTCTCTTAGTAGTTCACCCATCTACGTTGTCCAAGCCATTGTACAAGTGTAATCAGAAGCACAAGCAACAGAAGTACAATTGCCATAGCAGAGGCATAACCGGATTGTAGGTTAACAAAGGCTGTTTCATATAGACGATAAACGACGACGGTCGTAGAGTTCGCAGGTCCCCCGCCTGTAAGGACGGAAATAACGTCAAATGCTTTAAAGGTACCGATAATCCCCGTTACTAGCAGGAAGAACGTTGTTGGCGATAAAAGAGGTACGGTGATGCTCATAAGTTGTCTAAACTTGGATGCCCCATCAATATCCGCTGCCTCATAGAGATCTTTGGGAATGGACTGCAAGCCAGCCATGAAAATAATCATGTTATATCCGATACTGATCCAAATCATAAGTCCCATGACGCAATATAAGGCAACATCGGGGTCAGCTAGCCATTTCGGCGGATTCGCAAAGCCTAGATCCATCAAAATTTGGTTAATCGGACCGTACGTTGGATGAAATAGCACCTGAAACACGATCGCTACAGCAACAACACTAGAAATATAAGGGATAAAGTATATAACTTTGAAGAAGTCTTTCAAATAGATCTTTTTATCGATGACGACCGCTAGAAGAAGCGAAAATATGAGTGTTAAAGGAACGACGATCATTAAAATCATGTTATTTTTCAAAGATAATAGGAAGACGGAATCGTGCAAAAGCTTGATAAAGTTATCTAAGCCGAGAAATTTCACTTTCGAAAAACCGGCAACAAAGTTCCAATCCGTGAAACTGAGGAAGAAGGACGCAATAATTGGAAATAAAGTAAAAACAAAAAGTCCGAGTACCATTGGAGCAACGAACGCATATCCGATCAGGTCCTCACGTATTTGCGCCATCGAACTTCTGCGTTTCACTTTCGCATTTGAAAGGGTGCTCGAATGTGTATGTGTATTGTTGGCCATATTATTATTCACCCCATGTGTTGTGTTTTCTATAGTCTACCCTGCGAGGGCGCACCCGGGTAAGTCAAATAATTAACTCGTTTGAGTAAAATTTTAACCTTCAATGAACCCTGGAACCCCCTGCGGACGAAAAAAATCCGCTAAGCCATGATGGCCTACCGGATATTCTCCCCTTACTTSTTCGCTTCATGCACTTTCAGGAGCTTTCCCTTGATCGTTGTGTTCTTCATGATTTTGAGCACCATCGGTCCCTTGCCGTTCAGAATATCCACATACGAAACGTTGTCCTGAATTGTAATAATGCCGATATCCGCTGCGCTCACACCTTCAATTTTGGCTAGGGTTCCGACGAAATCCACCGCTCTGATCTTTTTCTTTTTCCCACCGTTAAAATAGAGCTTCATGATGCCCATGTTCAATTGGTCGCTTCTATCTCTCTTGATAACCGG
>NZ_JBFTQB010000868.1:0-4997 GCF_056398785.1 Paenibacillus sp. 01T422
TAAATGGAGTGTCATTAATGAAACAGATGATAATGGTGAAGCTACCATTGTTGGTGGTGATAATAACCAAACTGTCGTACTTAAAGGCATCAAGAAAGGCAAAATCCATATCAAAGTCGACGTAGCAGGCGGTCCTGGCTTCCCTTCCAAAACTGCAACCAAGGTCATAGATATGAGGCAGGATCTGACGAAGTTGGAACTTCCTAGTTCCACAATCACTTTGTATGCAAAAGGTACAGCTGCTCAGAGAACATTTGACTTACTCAAATATCTAACGGTTACACCATCCAAGTGGAAAACAGAATGGATAGCCGACTTGAATGCTCAGTTACAGTGGAAAAGCAGTCGATCTGAAATAGCTGATGTTAACTCAAACGGCGAGGTTACCGGCCTCAAGCAAGGGTCGACAACAATAACAGTTACGAATAAAGACGATGAAAATGTGAAAGACGACATTACAGTAAATGTCATCGAGTTTGACGACAGATATTAAAACGAAAGCCCCCGACAATGTCGGGGGCTTTTCGTTACCATCCTTATCACTCAAACTTCGTCACTTGCTTTTTCTTTCCTACGGTCAAGCCTACCTTAGATACACGAGGCAGACCAACCTTCTGATTCTCAAAAATTTGGCTGTTGTAGTCAATAATAAGACGCGATAAATTTTCTGAGGTGGCTTGCGTTTGTTGATCTTCCATTTGAATGCTTTCTACTTGGCCTGTAGCATTCCCTCGGATCGCATTAACTGTAAGATTCCCTTTAGCAAAAAATCCGCCGTAAACCCAAAATACAGAACCTACCCCATATATCGTAGCATCACTATCTGTGTAAAAAAAAGCGTTTAAAATTGGTGGATTATCGCCATGCGTCACCTCCGGCGGGTTTCCTGGCTCATTCGATTTATACTTAAAAGGTTCTTTAATATCACGAAACGAATTCACACGATATATATCAATTGCTCCTTTAGAAATAAGAACTAATTCCTTTTTATCCAAACCTAAAATAGAAGCATCCACAATCTCAGTTTTGCCTAACGTGTAAATCGTAGAATCCATATTAACTGTGTTATGAATAGATAAATTTCCTGTCACAAGGATATTAGCTCTAATGTCAATGCTGCTTTTGCCTGAACTAGTATTATTAATGGTTAAATCACCGTTCACGATGAACCAGCTGCTTTTAGTTAAATTTAGCTTCGTTGGATGTTTACTACTCTCTGTGTAAAGCAAATTGCTGAATATTTCGCCGCCATCAATCGTTAAATTCCCATTATATAGCATAGTATTTTCAAGTTGCGATGAAAACAAATCAGTAAGGATGCTCTTCTTTGCCTCATATGCGGCATACGCCGGAGCATCTGCAGGATCCGGCGCTGTTTCAGGCAGCGGTTCAATAACCTCCATCRATGGACGCAAATAATCCGTCAGACTGTCTCGTGACACCAACGCCGTCTTCACTTTCGTTCTTTGTACATCCGGAGCTGCAGTGTCTTTCCCGATGGCCTGAACCATTTTATCCACAAATGCCTCGTTTACCTCAATTCCCGCAAATTTACTCTGATCTTTGGCATGTATATTTGCTGAATCCGTACTAGTCAGGACATCTTTGATTGTTTTTACGCCTTCTCCCTCTTCTTCACTAATACTTTTATAATCGCTATTACTGTTGCCGACGTTTTCGATCGTATCACATTGTGGACTGGTTTGAGAAAAAGTAGAACTTACAGTTTCACAGTAATAAGCATTTAACCCGTCCCCGGATGCATTCTTTTGGACGTAGGCGCTTCCCTCCAATTTCGGGAATTTCGTCGATTGATATAACGGCGTACCAAGGTACAAATATTCAGCTTCATTTTTGACCTTTAAAGCTTCACCCGCATAAATATCCCCGATGATATAAGGCGATCCATTAATCAGCACAGTACCTTCCGAGCCCATCGCATATTTCAGCGAATCTGGAAACGTGTCCAGAGTAAGAACCTGAGTAAGTCGACGCGTGACATTATTGACAGTAGCTTCAGCTTCAATCGTAATCTCATAATTTAGCGAGCTGTCATCTTTATCATTTTTTTCGAACGAAATATTATGTATTTCCCCTCTAGCCGCACCAACATCTACATCAAGCGAAGTGCTAATCGATCTTCCGTTCAACCGAACTTTAATGTCATCTAACCTCTGTTGAACTTCATCAATATTAACGCCATCCTGACTTTGAAAATCGGACATGATATAAGCAGCTGCTTCATTCAACGCTTTCTCCGCCAAATGCAGACTTTGAACATCCTTTTGCTTCGTCTCCGTTCTTGTTGCCCCGCCTATACTTGCACTCAACACAGCCAAACCTAATATTGAAAAAATAAGAACCATAAATAAAACCAGCAGCAATGCTGAACCGCGTTCCTCGCGAAACATGTTATTCCTCCTTAGAAACCGAACCGGCTTTGCAGCTTGAGCTTGTGCTCTCTTCCTTTAGAAGTCTGGCTCAAATCCAATGTGACATTGATAAGCCCATTCGTACACCCATTTGTACAACTGTTAATATGTATCATAGAATCACTCATTACTTGAGATTTTAATTCTATGGCACTGCTGGCCGACTTCTGATCGCTATAGATATACACTTTATGTTCAGTGTTATCAATTACCACATGACTGACTGAATTATGCACAACATCATTTTGATCTCTTGTTTTCATGTGCATCAAAATGCCATTTTCCTTTTCATTGTTTGTACTGAAATTCTCAACCGAATCAGGGCGTTATTCACATTGTTATCTTTGACATTGACCTCAACACGAATAGGAAGCAAATAATTCGCCATCCCTTTTTTTACAGGATCATTTTTCAAATCATTTGTTATTTCATCCTGATAGGATACGGATATTTGATATTCAATATCATTTACCTTGGGGTTAAGCACGTCCCAAAGCTTCATATTTGGATTTAGAAATAAATTTTGCAAATTATTATTAGAACAAATATTTCTAGTACTGCAGTTCTTGGGAGAAATAGCAGTATCTTTCGTGTTCGGATCAATAAAATAATTATGCATGGTTGCATAGTTCTGCTTCTCCATATAAAACAAGGCATTCCTCGCCAAATTCACCATCACCGTCTTATTCTGATTCCCTTTGTTATAAGACATCGCGTTGATGAAAAACGCCATCATCGCCATGGAAGCCACAGACAATATCACCGTCGCAGCCAAAACCTCTATCAGTGTAAATCCCTCTTCACGGGGCTCTCTTTTATTCATCTCATATGCTCCTAAGATTATTAATTTCAACATTTCACGTGTCTGTAAATATAGGCGCCTTTTTATCCCATCCAAGCGTGTCGCTGACAACGTTCATGTCCCGATCTAATTGAACGTTCACACCGAAAGGCAGCTTGTGTTGATGCCAGAATCGGACATCACGCCACTGCACTTCATAGCCGTCCGTTTTCTCGGTCCAGCACACGTGGATGCGCTGCGCGAAGTGCAGGAAAGCACGGACGCCATCCGTGGCCAGGGTAGCTTGCACAATCGGGTGCGACTGTTCCTGGTTATAGTCGATTTTGCTATATTCCACTTCAGTCACGACTGAACCATCTCGAATTTCACCCAAGTAAAACTGCGTATCGCTTTCAATGACGAATTGCCATCGAAACCAACTGAGGCTGGGAATGAGATGACATATTCCCTCTTCCAGATTCAATTCCTTTTTTACCAACTTAATAAATCGTTTCCGCTGTTCGCTCCTAATAGCAATGTAAAAGAAGGTCGCCACATAAATTAGCGCGAACATCTCCCCGATATGAAGCCCCCCACTGCCATGCCAGACAAATATCCAAATAAGGACGCCAATGGTATGCAGTGCGAACAGGAAGGGCTCGTAGAGACAGAGGGTATCGAGATGATGCCATTTGGAAGAAAACGGCCTGAAACACTGCACGCCATATACGTTAAATAAGTCCAAAAACACATGAAAAACAACAGCCAACAACGTCCACACATACAGGCTAAAAAAGTGATCCCATACCCCAAAGATAGCTGCAAGAGGCAAGCTGAGCACAAGCGGCCAAATAAATAGTGCCGGCAAGGAATGAGTCATTCCTCGATGAACACGCAAATAGTTCGAATACCCTTTGATTCTTGCTATTGTGTCAAAATCAGGGGCATGCGACCCAATGAGCGTCCCGGCCAGAATTGCATGGGTCAAATTCGGATCTTGCGATACGACAGGCTCCAAGCAAGCAAGTCCTGCTAAGGTGACGCCGAACAATAAATGGCTTCCTGTGTCCATGTGTCAATCACCCATCCTTTTGTCTTGTGTGTGTTATCCCACTTCAGATGATGTCGTTTGATCGGCTTTTGTGACAGAATTTTCTTCCCAACGTTCATGTACGTTGAACCAATAGAACCAAGAGCCCGGCTGTTCACGTATAACCCGCTCCATGAACCCATTCAGCAGCAGATTCGCCTCGGCGCGTGCGATACGTCCCGGTACCTCAGCATGCAGTTCAAGTGGAGAACCAAACATGAGCCTATGGTTAAATCCGCGGACGCGATGCCCGTAAAACGGTACAATTGGTATTCGCAAATCATGAGCAAGCATCGCCGCACCTTCCGGCGTCCGAGTTAATCTCCCGAAGAACCGGGATAATGGAAACGAGGAGCGCCAGAAGTCTCCGAGCAGAAAGACGACTCCGCCATTCTGCAAATGTTTTTTTAAAGTCCGATACAGCTCCAGAGGAGGGACACTGTCATAATCCAGTCCATTGCAGCCCATAGCAGCAAATTTAAAATAAAGCGGTCTAAGCTCCGGACTGCCTGCTGAAACGACAGTCAGACAATCATATTTTCGGGTCAAATACCAGTAATAATAGAAAAAGTTCCCAATGTGGGGCGTATAAACGATAAAACCCTTACCATTGGAACGACTTTGTGCTTCTTGAAGATTTTCCTCACCTTGTACATCGAAGTTATGCGTTTGCAGATTTAACAAGCGCTTAGAT
>NZ_JBFTQB010000869.1:0-2739 GCF_056398785.1 Paenibacillus sp. 01T422
GTATAATCGGCTTTCTCGGATCCAACATGTACTATCATGTAAAACTTAAACCATACAACGACGAGAAGTTGATTGGCATTGCGGAACAAATGAAGCAGTACGCGGAGAAACAATCTGATGACATACATGTATATCTGCAAAATRCCGCGGCACTAGGTTATCAAATATATTTGACGGATGGTCAAGGAAACAATACCTTCTATGGACGTGAATTTCGCGAGCATGATTTGGACAATCACATGACAGAATTAGTCCTCGGCGGTAATTTGTATCATGGTGTTGCAAACTTTCCGAACAAGCCTTTTATTTCTGGTTTTTTTGATAATCGTATGAGCAATACAGTAGGTGTTCTTGTTCATGGAAGCGATCGAAATTATGCCCTATTCATGCGTCCAGATGTGATTCTACAATTTGGTGAATTGCGTATATTTTTTGCCCTAATTATTTTGTTCACAATTGTCATGAGCATCCTACTCTTCTTAATCAGTACAACCTATTTAGTCAAGCCAATTACACGTCTGTCAGATGCGACAAAACGAATTGCCCAAGGAAATTATAATAGTAAGCTACTTATCAATAGACGTGATGAAATAGGGCAATTGGCAGAACATTTCATGACAATGAGCTATGAATTGGACAGAGTTGATCAAGCACGTCAACAATTTGTATCCAACGTCTCACATGAAATTCAATCACCACTAACGTCAATTCAAGGATTTGCAACGGTACTCGCAGATCGCGAACTTCCAACGGATGAACGCAAGCATTATGCATCGATTATTGAGAAAGAGAGTCGCCATTTATCTATGCTAAGCAAGCAACTGCTTTTGCTTTCGTCACTTGAACAAGGGCAAGAAGCAGTAAATAAGCAAACATTCCTACTACGAGGGCAAATTCGTCAAGCTGTTCAAGTTCTGCAATGGCAGATTGAGGAGAAGGAGCTGCTGGTCAAGTTGTCTATCTCCGAAACGCTGCAACTTTATGGCGATGAAGTGCTGCTTATGCAAGTTTGGATGAATTTGATTGGTAATGCAGTAACACATATACCAAAGGGAAGTAGTATTGATATCCGTGCCGAACGGATAAACTCTTATTGTAAAATATACATTCAGGATACAGGTGATGGTATTGCGTCGGAGCATATACCTTTTTTGTTTGACCGCTTCTATAGGGTAGATCGTGCACGTGAGCGTTCTTCCGGAGGAGCGGGTCTTGGACTATCGATTGTAAAGAAAATCGTTCAAGTTCATGAGGGAAGTGTTGAGGTAGCCAGTTCGTCTAACGGAACCACCTTTACGGTAACTCTCCCTCAGATGTAATCTGTTATTCATTTGCCGTTCATTTTCGCTTCCTATACTTTAGTTATTACGAAGGAGGGAAGCAACATGTATTTAGCTATTCGAGAAATGAGATTTGCCAAGGCTCGGTATACATTAATCGCTACTATTATGGTGCTTGTTTCATTTCTTGTCTTGTTTGTCACTGGTCTTGCACAGGGTCTAGCTTATGATAACGCGGCTTCTGTTAAGAATATGACGGCAACTCATTTTATCTTGGAACAGGATTCTAATCACCGCTTCACGAGGTCTCAAGTCGATCAAAATGTGTTAGAAAAAGCTGGTTTACTAGTAGGAGAAGAGAATGCAGAGCCACTTGGTGTGAGAATGACTACGGTTATTCCATCTGACGGTACGGAGAAAATTGATGTTACTCTTCTCGCGGTTAATAGCAATGGCTGGCTAGCCCCAACAGTAACAGAAGGTTCACCCCTCTCGGATACTATGAAAGGAAAGGTTCTCGTTGATCAAACAATGTCTGATTCTGGCGTCAAAATAGGCACAGTTATTGTTGATCAAGCCTCAGGAACAAAATGGACTGTAAACGGATTTGTGAAAAACGAGTCATTCAGCCATACACCGGCTGTGTTTCTAAATAAGCAGGACTGGCTTAGTCTTCAGACGCAGACACTTACCCGTCCAGGAAATAAATCAGCAGATAGTCAAGTTTACAATGCGATTGCTGTTAAAAGCTCGAACGAGAACGTTAAGGATCTTCAGGCCGCGCTGCCTAAAACTGAGGTTATAACGAAGTCTGAGGCCGTGTCTGCGATTCCTGGATACAAAGAAGAGCAAGGCTCTCTTATGATGATGATTGTATTCTTGTTTGTTATTTCAGCTTTTGTTCTGGCCGTCTTCTTTTATGTCATCACGATCCAGAAAACCAGTCAATTTGGTATCTTGAAAGCGATCGGTACACGCACTGCCTATTTAGCTAGGAGTGTGACGATGCAAGTTATGGTCTTATCTGTCGGTAGTTTGGTTATTAGCGTCCTGCTGGTACAGTTGTTTGAGGCCGTATTGCCAAGCTCTATGCCATTTCAATTAGGTTTGTCCACCATGTTACTTACTAGTTTGTCCTTTGTACTAATGTCTCTTGCAGGCTCATTATTTTCAGTGTGGAAGGTCGCTAAAATTGACGCTTTGGATGCGATTGGGAGGACAGCAGCATGAGAAACAGACTTGTATTACAGGCGATTACACGTACTTTTGAAGATGGTGGTATTGAACGGACGATTTTGGATGAGCTGAACCTTGAGGTAGCTGAAGGTGAGCTGGTTGCTGTGATGGGACCTTCTGGCTCGGGAAAGAGTACATTTCTATCCATAGCAGGAGCGCTTCTTGAACCAACGAGTGGCCATGTTCTACTCGACGGAGAATCGATCATTGGCAAAAGCAAGCA
>NZ_JBFTQB010000870.1:0-2737 GCF_056398785.1 Paenibacillus sp. 01T422
TCCCTTGACTGTTTAAATATCTTAGTAAAGCGTTGCGTGGTACATTATATTCACCACTTAGTACATCTAATCGCTTGACTTGTTCGTCCAATTGTTGTGAGCTGTCAAACTCCGTATTTAGAGTGTTCTGAAGTGTTTCCGGAAACTGTGCAGTAGAGGAAGCACCTTGAGAAACAAAAGCTTTGTTAATGGTTGTAGGAGATTCTTTCTTAATTGGATTCATTAATCGGTGTTGGTAACGTTGTTCATTCATTATTTCCTCTTGTGTTGGCGGGTACACTTGATCAGACAGTTCTGGATGTAAAATGATTGTGATATCGGTCCCCATGATATCTTTTCCCATCTCTTGAAGACAGGCTGCCCAATGAAGATGAGCGCGATCGTCGGTCATTGCTGCTATTTGGTTGATCTTAGTGAAGTACTTCACTTGAACTAAGTTTTCTTGAGGTGTAATCACTTCATCATTGTCTGGTTCAAGTGATAGCTCGGGAATTAAATCACCAGGCTCCACCACCTTCGGAAACTCAGATTCTCTGGCTGTATCCCATAGGGCTTGCGTAAACGAAGTACAAACTCCACCAAATTTCTTTTTCAGTGAATCGAATTCATCGTTTGAAATCTCCCTTATACTTCCTGGCGGGAGCGGTCCCTTCTCGCGCAGCCATTTGGAAACTGCTCTAGTCAGAGTTGATCCAAAAGGGCCGTATAAGGTAATGAACTGAGGGGATTCTACTTTTTTTCTCTTTTCACTATATCCATGCCCATGTATGACCTTAGATAGTGGATCTGAAGTGCTAAGGTGTTTGTTTATAGCCTGGATTAACTTTTGTCTGTTTTCCTCTGATGGATTAAATGGGGCATCGCCATACTTTTCGTAATACTCGTTAGTGTCTGCATTATAAAGATGAAGATAGAGATCATCGAAATACATATTTTGTTTCAGCGGATGCTTAATCCACTTCCCTTGAACTACATTTTTTGGTGCTGACTGTATGGATTCAGCCTTCGACTTCACCGGTGACGGGGAAGTGAGCATGCGTCCAACCCTCTGATTGCCTATGCTTTTTTGGAGTTGTAAGACATTGCTATAGAATGATGAATGTTGTGTCATCGTGTTAGACGAAGGTTGTTTTTGATAAGATGAATGCGCTCCTGATGTATGGTTAGATACACCTTGATTGAATTTCATAAATTTCCTCCTTTATTACAAAAGGGAATATCCTTGGGTAATATTCTCCACAAAATGGTAATCCCCTCTAATTTGAAGAGGAGAGTATTTATGTAAATTATATTGAATGCTTGATAATTGTAATTACGTCTTACAGCTGCCACTTATCAAGGAAAGAACAATTTATTGAGACAGAGCACCATTGAACATATAAATCCTAATGGCTGGAATCCAAACGAAATGGACGATCATATCTTTAGAGCTTTGGTTGAAAGCATTCGGAAACACGGTGTGCTGCAGCCGATCCTTGTCAGAAGTGATATGACTATCGTTAAGGGCGAGAAGCGCTGGCGAACTTCTAAGGAGGTTGGGCTTGTTGTTGATCAGTCTTAGCCATCTACGTGGCCGGAGCAACGTGGAACTGCTAGCATCGCTCCTGGAGGAGTTATCGGCTCATTATTCGATCCAAGAACTATCCATTCAGACCGGCTTTCAAATGGAAGAGGAACAATTATGAATGACGATATGCCCGCAGAAGAGTTTGCGGGCTTTTTGGATTCTGTTTTTTCTTGCTGCACTTCAGTTATGGATTCGAACACGGTCGTCCATTGGGAAGTGTCCCGGGGGGATGTCACAAAGTATGTTCACCCCACACAGAAGCCGTTGGAGCTTCTGCAGATCCCTATCGGGAACAGCAGCCAGCGTGGGGATATTGTATTGGACTTCTTTGGCGACAGCGGCTCGACGCTGATGACTTGTGAGCAGATGGATAGGACTTGCAGGACGTTAGAATTGGCCCCAGTATTGTGTGATGTTATTAAGAAGAGATTCTATGAGTATCCCGGGGTTGAGCCGGTTCTTTTAAGCGAAACCTGGCATTGTGCGACTTTCGTCATCGGCAACCTTTTTTTCACAAACAGCCTTTGGTTTACATACATTAACCCGTGACAATTGACTATATCCATTGAGATGGAGGACGTTTTATGAATAACACTTTCATGCCCCAATATGAATATTCTGGTGAACCATATTGGGGGTTACAAACGGTTACGGAGGACCGACAGCCCCATCCAATTTTAGTGATGGCCAGCCAAACTGCCCCAAATCAAATTTTAATGACGTATGATCAACGATGTGATATAGCGTCAGCAACGAATGTTTCAAATTACTGGATTAGAAGCAATATGGGTCCTGCGGGTATCGCGGGCGTGGGTATGAAGGGAGCTTTAACGGCATCCAATGCAATACGTCCTGATATGGCGATGATTACACCTACAGACAATTCGAGAATGAGTTTTGTCATTACATTCAGGGTTAACGCTATGCGTGGAGTCATGTATACTGTGCTCCCTTGTTTTGTTAATTTAGAAGGAATGACAGGCTTCATGGGAGAAAACTGGGGTCCATTTAGCCGAAACATGTTTATCGGCATGTAAAGAAGAAAGTGGAACAACTTGCGACGATGCGCTTTTATAGCCATCGTTTTTTGTTAGAAATATGTACGTGTTGATTAAACTTATTCGAATAATAAATAATTTTTGTCCTAAACGCATAGTCCGAACTTGTCTG
>NZ_JBFTQB010000871.1:0-2730 GCF_056398785.1 Paenibacillus sp. 01T422
GACCTTGACTGCGCGAGTTAAAGCCATGAACAATTGCATTTTCTACAAATGGCTGAAGTGTTAGCTTCGGGATGAATAGCTTGCGGATGTCCGGGGACGCCTCGATACCGTACTCCAGACCTGTTCGCCATCTCAGCTGTTGAATTTCCAAATAACACTCGATATGCATAAGCTCCTCGCCGATGGTAATGAAGCTATCCCCATTCGAGAGGCCAATCCGAAACATACGTCCCATTAGCTCCAAAATACGGCTAATCTCATCCTGCCCCGCTTCAATAGCCATCCAATTCAGCTGATCCAGCGTGTTGTAGAGGAAATGCGGGTTAATATTCGCCTGCAGCGCTTCAATTTCCGCCTTGCGCTGCTGTTCATATCTGCGCTGCAAAGAGAGATATAACTCCTCGATTCGTTCATTCTGTTTGCGGTATCCGGCGAACAAATAACCGAATTCATTTTGATAGTCGACTGGRAGTTCCACATTATTACCGCCTACGGAATAGACGCCCATTGCGCTCACTAGTTTCTTAATCGGCTTCGTGAACTGACGACTCAAAAAGTGCGTTAGAATCAGCGTGAGCAAGACAGCAGCAATACCAATAATGCCGATGACTTCAGCCAACCTGATACTGCCTGCGGTTATTTGCTTCCACGGCGTGATTTCAACCAACGTCCAGGTGGAGTCGAGCAGCTTCGAGTAAACCAAGAGGGAATCGCCCGCTTCGCTGCTGCCCTTGGTGCGCACAAAGCCAGACTGCTTCTGCTTCACACCGCTTTCCATCCATTTGGACAACTCGTTATGATCGGGGATCTCGCCAATCTTCAGAAACTGCTCTCCCCGTGAATCAATCATGATCCGATTCGTTTCCGAAGAATGCCCCGCCAGCAAGCTTCTAATCTGATCTGCCTTCACGTGAATGACCAATACACCTAAATATTTGTCGTCATACATGATTTTTCTGGCAAAACTCAGAACAGGCACGTCCCCTTGGAAACTTGGAATTAAATGCTCGATCGACCATGTAAAATCATTCCCTGTCAACAGCTCAGACCAAGACTGCTTGTTCAAATCCGCCATATCCCGAAACTGAATATAGCTTTTAGCATCACCTTCTAGCGGTCGGTTCATATACAAATCAATCCCTTGGATGAGCGGGATCGAGTACGTCAGATTGGCGAGTGCTTTCTCAACGCTCATAGATCGCCGATAGCGGTCGAATTCATCCTGCTTATTTACGAGGAAGGTGATGAGTTCGTTGTCGCGCGACGTAGATAGAGAGATTTGTTCAATAGTAACAAGCCTTGTCGTGATCTCGTTATTCAGCTCATCAAGCAACTTTTGCTGATATTGAAACGTCGTTTGAGCAATCTCTCCGGATGAAATGCTATAACTCGCCCATACGCTGCAAGCCAATACAACAATAATAAATCCAGCAAAGCTGCGGAAAAACAGATGATCGATTCTAAACTTTTTGAAAGGATTCGTCATGCGGTCTTCGCTCCCATTAAATATCCGATTAGGCGAAAGAAACGGTAAAACAACGAAACTCCTTCGTCGCTTTACCGTTCTATGGATCACTTATTTGTTTCTCATCTTATCCTTTAATGCCCGTCGTTGCAATCCCTTCAACAAAGTACTTCTGCAGGAACATGAAGACAAGTGTCGCAGGAACAATCGATACAAGCGACATCGCCAGCAGCTGCCCCCACTCCTGACCGGACTGAGAATCATTAATCATCCGGAGAGCCAAACCGACGGTGTACTTATCAACGGAGTTAATATAGAGCAAATGCCCCAAGAAATCATCCCAGTTCCAAAGGAAACAGAAAATCATGACCGTAACAATCGCCGGTTTCGTAAGTGGCATCACAATTCGCCAGTAAATACCGAACCAAGAGCAACCGTCTATTTTCGCCGATTCATCCAGTTCCTTGGGAATTCCACGTACGAATTGAATGAGCAAGAAGACGAAAAACGTTCCACCCGCACCGCTAGCGAGCAAATGAGGCACAATAAACGGCAAGTACGTGTTCACCCATCCCAATTGATGGAACATCGCATACTGCGGAATAATAAGCACTTGCCCTGGAAGCATCAGCGTGACCATGAGCAGTGAGAACCAGAAGGTTTTGAGCGGGAAATTCAGTCTTCCGAAACCGAATGCAACAAGCGTGCAGGAGATCAAAGTTACAGCAAGAACGGCAATTTCTAATCCGAACGTGTTGAGATAAAAGTCGGTGAACGAATGCCCCGGAACTGAATTCCAGCCTTTTACAAAATTGCTCCATTGCGGTGATGAAGGAAATAGGTTCGGTGAACTCAACTCACTATTGGATTTGAGTGATGCGCCGATCCACCAAAGGACTGGATATGCCATCAATAAACTGAAGGCAATCATGAATAGGTGACGGACAGCTTGACTCCATTTGATCGTCATTTACTCTTTTTACCTCCCGTATCGGCTTCATAAAATACCCAGTATTTGGAGGTTCCTGCGATAATAGCCGCCACGATAACAATCATGATAAGCATAATCCAGGCCAGCGCTGAAGAGTACCCCAATTGGTAACGGCTGAAGGCCCTTTCGTATAAGTACATGGCATAGACATAAGTCGAGTTCATCGGACCGCCATTTGTAATGACGTAAGCTGAGGTGAACATTTGAAACGCGCTAATAACACCCATAATCAGATTAAAGTATAAAGTCGGTGACAGCATCGGAAGTGTAATTT
>NZ_JBFTQB010000872.1:0-3646 GCF_056398785.1 Paenibacillus sp. 01T422
ATACTATACAGCATGGCACCGATCATCCCGCCGCCTATGCCGTGTTCAAGCGCAGCCTTACCTGCTTCAGTCGGATGCAGCCCTTCCAACATGGCACTCCATGTCGACGAAATGATTTTACCTGATGTGAATCCGCCATCGGGGTACAATTGAGCAAACAAATCAATATGATTTTTTATCAGCAGTCCAAGAATAAACAGCAAAATGCCTGCTTTCTTAGGCGTCACCATCTGTGGCCAAGCACGTTTGATCATGGCATATAAGGCCACATATATGAAAATGAGAGGCACCAACGAATACCAGGTTCCAACAAAAAAGCGGAAAAGGTAAATCAATGAGTTCCCGACATGTCCTTGATGGGCAAGTGCAATGACCGAAAAAATCAAGATGAGAATTCCGTACAATTCGAATAACAAGCTAGTTTTTAAAGCCTTCCCTTTCTTCTTGCGTTTCGCCACGCTTGTCACCCCCAAGTCCACATTATACCATATTTGGCTTGAGGGATGATACAGGAACAACGCTTTATGTGAGTGAAGTCTCCACAATTGGACTGTAAGAAATTATAGTTCCAGGGGCATATTGCTCTTTTAAATAATCCTGCGGGTTACAGCTGTACAGCCTAACAATGCGTGCTTGAAAGCCGCTAATTGGCTCAATCTGCATCTTGATTCCACCTTGTTCGATATCCATGAATTTGGGTTCATACGTATCAGCCCCTTCAAAAATGACATCCATCGGGATGACCGAGTAATGAATCATTGTACGATGCCACCACCCATAGCTGCCCTCTTGGATTCAATGCGCTTGTTGAGTTCTCGAATAGCATCACCGATCCCGCCGACCTGGTTGATTAAGCCGTATTTCACTGCGTCCTCGCCAATCACCGTTGTCCCGATATCTCTAGTTAGCTCCCCAGTCTTAAACATCAACTCTTTAAACTTTTGTTCGGTTACATTGGAATGTTTCGTTACGAATCGTACGACACGTTCTTGCATCTTATCCAGATACTCAAATGTTTGTGGCGATCGAAGGCTTCGAGAGGGTCGACACCATCTCTGCTATCGCTAATCCAGCCTCAACATCTCCACCTACTGTGTTTAAAATAATCATGACGCCTTCGATTTTTGGATTCTGTTCTGCGGCGACCAATTGTGGGATGATATGCTCATACTTCGTTGTTTTGTTCTGCGGCGGAAGCACAATATGGCCTTCCACTTGTCCGATAATCGTAAGACAAAAAATGTTCGATTCACCCGAAATCGTATTGGTTTGACCTAGTTGCTGAATATTTTCGAGGACAGGATTTTTCTTCCCTTCCTCTGTCACTGGTTCCTGCTGTTGCGTCGGTTCTGTTGATGATGCCACAATAAATCCCCCTTCATGTTTGACTAGCAGTCCTTACAGACTTGGATCATAATCTCCCATAGTATGAATAAACTTGATACCTTTCATGCATCATTTCTCCTTAAGAAGCAACTGAAAAAAGCTCCCTCCAGTGATGGAGAGAGCTTTGCTATTTGCATAGGTTCAAGTGACTGTTCGAGCCTAGACTTCCATGATAATCGGAAGGATCATTGGTCTTCTTCTGGTTTGTTCATATAAAAAGCGTCCGAGAACATCTTTTACATTAGTTTTTAAAGATGCCCATTCATTTACATTTTCATTCATTAACTTCGTTAATGTATTGGTAACGATACGATTGGCTTCTTCCAAGAGGCCCTCTGATTCACGTACATAGACGAATCCACGAGAGATAATATCCGGTCCGGATAAAATTTTGCCATCTTGTTTACTGAGAGTAACGACGACTACAAGAATACCGTCCTGAGACAATAACTTACGGTCACGCAACACAATGTTGCCTACATCTCCGACGCCCAGTCCATCAATCAGAATGTTGCCGCTTTGAACTTTGGATCCTTTGCGTGCAACACCATTTTGAATTTCTACCGTGTCACCGATATCGCACATAAAAATATCTTCTTTCGCCATACCCACAGACTCAGCAAGGATTCCATGCTGACGCAGCATGCGATATTCACCGTGAATTGGAATAAAATATTTCGGCCTCATCAAATTGAGCATAAGCTTCAATTCTTCTTGGCTGCCGTGACCTGATACGTGTACACCAGTAACTGAACCTGGTCCGTAAATGACATTAGCACCAATACGGAACAATTCATCTACGGTACGACCAACATCACGTTCATTTCCTGGAATCGGCGTAGCTGCAATAATGACCGTATCACCTGGTAAAATATCAACTTTACGGTGCGTGGAACGCGCCATTCTTGTAAGTGCAGACATCGGCTCGCCTTGGCTTCCTGTGGAAAGAATGACAACCCGATCAGCAGCAAGCTTGTTCACTTCTTCTGGCTCAATCAACATGCCATCCGGAATGTTCAAGTAACCTAACTCGCTTGCAATCGATACCACATTAACCATGCTTCGACCAATAACGGTAACTTTACGATTCGTTGCAGCCGCTGCATCAAACACCTGTTGTACACGATGAATGTTAGATGCAAAAGTTGCAATGACAACTCTCTGTTTAGCTTTACGGAACACGTCTTCAATCTCAACACCCACACTGCGTTCCGAACCTGTGTAACCAGGTCGTTCAGCGTTGGTACTGTCAGAAAGTAAGGCAAGAACGCCTTTCTTCCCAATCTCTGCCATGCGGTGCAAATCGGCGTATTGATCATTCACAGGAGTCTGATCGAATTTGAAATCCCCTGTATGAACAACGACGCCTTCTGGCGTATCCAGAGCGAGACCCACAGAATCAGGGATACTGTGATTGGTTTTGAAGAATGTTGCTGTAAGAGTGCCTAAAGAAAGCACGGAATCCGCATTAATGAGGATCCGGTTCGTCGTACCGAGCAAGTTAGCTTCCTTCAGCTTCGCCTCAATGAGACCCATTGTAAGCTTTGTAGCATACAGTGGAACATTAAGGTGCTTAAGTACATAAGGTAAGCCGCCGATATGATCTTCATGGCCGTGAGTAATGATAATGCCGCGTACTTTATCCCGATTCTCCGTTAAGTATCCGATATCTGGAATGACAATATCAATTCCGAGCATGTCCTGCTCAGGAAACTTCAAACCACTATCAATGACGATGATATCGTTCGCATACTGAACGCAATACATATTTTTTCCGATTTCGCCCACGCCGCCAAGAGCGAAGATCAAAAGTTTATCAATATTTTTTTTGGACAAGAATATACCTCCTTCTAAGATTGGACGACGAATTTTAAATGAAAAACCGAACTAGTCACTTGCAACCATTATACATGAAAAAAAACAACAAATACAAGTTAATACCGATTACAATAGCTTCCCCAAAAAAAGAAAACCGATGCCGGAGCACCGATTCATTAGGCGTTATCATACAAAAAGTGATTGGATGAATTGTCCTTCTTGCTCGGATACGCGAACTAACGGAAGTCTCACGCCCCCTGTTTCAATGCCTTTCAGTGCGAGAGCATGCTTAATTGGTGCAGGACTCGGAACACGGAAAATGCCAATAAACACAGGGTGCAGCTTACGATGAAGTTCTGCCGCTTGCTGAATGTTACCTTCTAAATAATACTTTACCATAGATTGCATTTCTTTTCCAATCACATGGCTCGCAACACTAATA
>NZ_JBFTQB010000873.1:0-2717 GCF_056398785.1 Paenibacillus sp. 01T422
TTATCACAGACATCGTGTATGGTTTTGTAGACCCTAGAATTCGTCTTGGGAAAGGCGGGAAATAATTCATGCAAACTCCGAATAACGCAACAGAGACTAACTACAAGTTTGCTCCCGTTGCAAAAGAAACATTAACTGGCGAAAGAATCGTAAGACCTTCGCTGAATTATTGGCAGGACGCTTGGAGACGACTTAAGAAAAATAGACTGGCTATGGCTGGCTTAATTATATTGGTTGCTTTAATCGTATTAGCGATTATTGTACCATTTGTTTCAAGCTACGATTATCAGACACAGGATCTTAAAATAAAAAATATATCTCCTAACGCCCAACATTGGTTTGGAACGGACGACTTTGGTCGTGATGTCTGGACACGTGTATGGTGGGGAACTCGTATCTCGTTATTTATCGGGATTGTTGCCGCGTTAATTGACTTGGTTGTTGGTGTTATCTATGGTGGTATTTCTGCTTATTACGGTGGTAAAGTGGATGAAGTGATGCAACGTTCGATTGAAATCGTTTATGCGATTCCTTTCTTGTTGATCGCAATCCTACTGATTATGGTTATTGGATCAGGTGTTTCATCTATTATTTTGGCTATGGCAATAACGGGTTGGGTTCCTATGGCTCGTTTGGTACGTGGTCAAATGCTGACGCTGAAAGAACAAGAATTCGTGCTTGCTTCTCGTACACTTGGCGCATCGCCAATGAGAATCATTATGCGCAGCTTGATTCCGAATGCGCTGGGGATCATCATCGTACAAATTACATTCGTAGTTCCATCTGCGATTTTTACCGAAGCATTCTTAAGCTTTATCGGTCTAGGTGTAAAGCCTCCGCTGGCATCGCTTGGTAACTTATTGTCTGACGGCGCTAACTATATTCGGTTATATCCGCATCGCCTCATTTTCCCGACAATCGTTTTCAGCTTAATCTTGTTAAGCTTCAACTTGCTCGGCGATGGGCTTCGTGATGCGCTTGATCCAAAAATGCGCAAGTAAGAAGGGGTGAATAATGATGAGCACCAAAGACAATTTGCTTGAAGTGAAAGATTTGCGAGTTTCTTTCCGGACGTATGCGGGGGAAGTTCAAGCTGTTCGCGGCGTATCTTTTTCTTTGAAAAAAGGTGAAGTGTTGGCGATTGTAGGTGAATCCGGTTGCGGTAAATCCGTTACGGCACAAACGCTCATGCGTTTAATTCCTACTCCGCCTAGTTATATAAAAAGCGGCTCTATCATGTTTGACGGGAAAATGGATATTACCAAACTTTCCAACAGACAAATGGAAAAAATTCGTGGATCCGAAATCGGTATGATTTTCCAAGATCCGATGACTTCTCTTAATCCGACGATGAAAATCGGCGATCAAATTACAGAAGGTCTTATCAAGCATGAAGGATTAAACAAGAAGGCAGCAACTGAGAAAGCTATTGAAATTCTAAAGCTTGTCGGTATCAACTCGCCTGAAGGCCGTATCCATCAATATCCGCATGAGCTCTCCGGTGGTATGCGTCAACGTGTCATGATCGCGATTGCGCTTGCTTGTTCACCTAAGCTTCTTATTGCGGATGAGCCAACAACAGCTCTGGACGTTACGATTCAAGCTCAAATCATTGATTTGATGAAAACAATTTCCGTGAAGACGGACTCATCTATTATCTTAATTACGCATGATCTCGGTGTTGTAGCTGATATGGCGCAGCGTGTTGTGGTTATGTATGCAGGTAAAATTATYGAGCAAGGAACGGTAGACGAGATTTTCTATAATCCGCAGCATCCATATACATGGGGCTTGCTCCGTTCCGTACCACGTTTGGATACAAATGCGAATGAAGAACTCGTACCGATCCCTGGTACACCGCCAGATCTATTTGCACCTCCCAAAGGTTGTGCATTTGCAGCTAGATGCCCATACGCTATGAACCAATGCTTGGAAGTAGATCCGGAACACACTACGCTCTCCGAGACGCATAGTTCTGCTTGCTGGTTGTTGCATCCTGATGCGCCGAAAGTTGAACGTCCTGTAGGAGTAGGAGGTCATCAACATGTCTAATGCCAATAAACCAATTCTGCAAATTCGCAATATGAAGAAGCATTTTAATCTTGGCAACGGGAAAGTGTTGAAAGCCGTTGACAATTTCTCCATCGAAATCAACCGCGGTGAAACATTTGGTCTCGTTGGGGAATCCGGATGTGGTAAATCCACGGCAGGTAGAACGATTATTAAGCTATATGATGCGACAGAAGGCGAAGTTATTTTCGACGGCGAGGATGTCCATAAACTTAAGGGCAAAAAGCTGAAAGAATTTAACCGGAATATGCAAATGGTATTCCAAGATCCTTACGCATCGCTCAATCCGCGTATGACTGTTGGGAATATAATTGCCGAAGGTATTGATATTCATGGATTATACAGCGGCGCGAAACGTAAAGCGCGCGTTATGGAGCTGCTGCGCGCAGTTGGTCTCAATGACGAGCATGCGAACCGTTTCCCGCATGAGTTTTCCGGTGGTCAACGTCAGCGTATCGGGATTGCCCGCGCGCTTGCGATTGAGCCGAAATTCATTATTGCCGATGAGCCGATCTCGGCATTGGACGTTTCCGTACAAGCTCAAGTTGTCAACTTGTTTAAGAGATTACAGAAGGAAATGGGCCTGACTTACTTATTTATCGCGCATGATTTGGCGATGGTTAAGCACATTTCTGACCGTATCGGGG
>NZ_JBFTQB010000874.1:0-2709 GCF_056398785.1 Paenibacillus sp. 01T422
ATTTCGACCATCATAGGAAAAAGGGATCTTCTAGATTTCAAAAATCAACTAATTAGGAGAAAAAATAATGGGGAAATTAGCTATTGGTATTATTTTAGGAAGTACTCGTCAAGGACGTGTAAGTCCACAAGTGGGAGAATGGGTAAAAAGTATCGCTGAAAAACGCAACGATGCTAATTATGAAATCGTAGATATTGCGGACTTTAAGCTTCCACTTTTAGGGGAAATCGATGTTACAGAACAAGCGACAGCTTGGAATACAAAGCTTGCTAGCTTGGATGGCTTCGTATTTATTGTTCAAGAATACAACCATAGTATATCAGCATCATTGAAAAATGCACTTGATTATGCGCGTGATGCATGGAACAATAAAGCAGCTGGTATTGTTAGCTATGGTTCCGTGGGCGGGGCTCGTGCAACTGAGCATTTACGTGGAATCTTGGGGGAATTGTCCGTAGCGGATGTTCGTGTACACCCCGCATTGTCACTATTCACTGATTTTGAGAACGGAACTGTGTTCAAACCAGCTGATCTGCATCTTACAAATGTTAATGGCATGCTTGACCAAGTGCTTGCTTGGAGCGGTGCATTAAAAACTTTGAGATAATATTCAAACCCCCACTTAGGAACACATTCTGATTGAAGCCAAAAAGATTTACTTATTGCCGCGGGGTATTGTTAAAAGTACACAAAACTATGTGTTTGCCATGAAACCAACTTTGGAAAGGGAGGGAGCTTTCTATTTTTTACCCATTATCACTTTCAGTCAGAAATAAGGTAGAGAAGGACTAAATCAAGTATACTTATGTTACGGAAATAATTAACTCAACTTTCGCAGCTTAAATCTATGAACAATCCCTTGATGTAGCTAGGCAAACCGAGGATCCACTCACGGAGTTGACAAAATACATTGGACTTCTCCAGTTTTGTCCTAGCTYTGGCKATCTGCAGRAAAAACGTCATCAGWTGCTGCAAGGGCGGTTTGGTAATCCAGATCTCTTACTTCATCGGCAAAGAGGAAAAATAGACCGCCTAGCGACTTGGCATCATTCTCYTGCCGACGCTCAACAATAACCRAAAGTCCCATGGTATGTAGCTTTTGAAGTAACGGCGCTTGAGTAAACCAACTGTCCATGAGCACAAAGTCAGCTGTAAATCCAGCAGAAAGTGCACGCTGTAACAAGTCTACGACAGCATCTGGTTTACGAGTGAGTGCTTCCAATCTACGCTTATATCCATGGCTTCGTTTGTAAATATGTTCCTTCATTTCGCAAATTCGATTCACYAGTTTRRCCGAAGAAAGCATGACGAAGTCAATTGGAGCAAAACTAAACCCATCTGACCAACCAAGTGYTAGCATGGTAAATCCCTTGGTRAAACGTCCAGTGGTCGAAWACACGAGCTAGCAGCTCRGCTTTCTTACTCCGATTACGGTTTAAAACGGAATYGTCGATGATGAAAACACGCGTACGCGAAGGAGCAATAAGWGATTCAAAGTGCTGGATGATYTTTAAARMAARGCWATGAAGAAACTTCCGCACCTTGATTAAGAAAACGATAAATAAGGATTTTTGGTGTAACATATGAAATACAACACCTTTCTTTGTTTGCATGATTGCTCGACACTTCCATGATACCAAACAAAGAGGGTGTTTTTCTGTCAAGAGGTGCAATATATCCCCATTATCCCTTGTAACCATAAGGATTATCTAATATTTCTTAGGTGCGAAAGTTGAGTTATTAATTGTTATAATTATTGTTACTTTGTTGAGGAGAGGTCGCTGGTAATCAATCTGCGACTTTTTTTGATTATGGTCAAATCTTATCGCTGTATATCTGTTTATGTTGTAAAAATCACTAATGAACTTTATTTTCTACTTTTTCTGTAGCAAATATAGAAAGGCAAGTTAAGTAATGAACTTATTTAAATAATAATTTTGAAAGCCGCGGCATTACTGGACTTTCAGTAACGATCTTTAATTTCCTGAAAGTTGATACGTATAAAATTGACACAATAACCTTATTATTTAGGGAAAGGATAGTTCACAATCAGAAGTCCCATTAATATGAAGATGGGGGGATGACAAGCATCATTGCTTTCAGGCTTGATGTGGAAACCTTTTTAGCACTCAAACCGACCGTCCCCTTATAGAGATACAAAACGATTAAAGCCACGACAGTCAATAACGGAAACTTGTATCGTTTAATTATTTTACTCATCCAATGATCAAAGCAACTAAGAAAGAGAATAGAAATGCCGAGATATTTCGATAGAGTGTTAGCCTTTTGCCAAAATATTTCATCTCCAAAGGTGCAGTGACGATACCCACTGACAAAAGGGTAGAGACTAATGCCGCTGCTGCATAACGCCAGCCCCTTTCTGTAATAACAGGGCAACCATAGGAAAGGCAACAAAGCCAGGAATGATAACAATAGAACCTGCAATTGCGGATATCAGTATACTGATAAAACCGCTAGATGAGCCGATGAAATGGCTAATTATTTCAGCATGAAGAACTGATAGTAAAATGCCCATTATAAATATGATCCCAAGTAATAGAGGTAGCATATTTTCGAAAGACTTCCAAGCTTTCATTAAAGATCGTTTCGTCTTTACCTTGTCCTTCCAATAGGAGAGTACGAGCAATAATAATGTTAGCCCATATATAATCGCGTTACTCATAAGTTCGACCTTTCTCAGTCCTATTT
>NZ_JBFTQB010000875.1:0-3904 GCF_056398785.1 Paenibacillus sp. 01T422
AAGCAATACTGAAATCATCGCATGTTAAACGGTATGCATAGAATTTTTGACCATTTCTATGAACTTTAAGATTTAGGTCACCTATCTTAATTTCTTGATCAATACCAGTTAATTGACTCAGTTCTTTAAGTTCTTTGAATTTAGTTAAGAACGGATTAAAAGAATCTTGATAATTCTCAATTTCTAAACCAAATTCTAATGTGTCTATACCCTTTAATATCAATGCTTTGAGCCTCCTCACAGTGTAATTAGAACCCAGCATGTTATACGGTTGCTGGGTAGGCGTTACTAACGCCTCAGCCTTGACATGGAGCCTCCACAAGACATGCAGGACAGGCTATGCGGTCAGTCCACGTAGTGGCCTGTCCCGCAAAATCAGCCTTGCATGTCTTGCCCTCCATATCAAGGCCTAGCCGACGATCCGCTACGCTCCTCGACGGTATCGGCTGCGCTTTCCAAGCTACGCCGAGTAGAAATAATTAGATTCAACAGCTTTTTCTCCATTTTAGAATGAATAATCCTCGTTTTTGATAAGGATGCCAGATACTCTTCCATTTTTGTTAATATGTACCCGCTATTATATGAATCGATCTTAAACACCACCTCTCGGAAATGATTAAATGATAATTTAATCATTGACTATTTAATCACTAAAAATATAGTAATTCTTAATGACTAATTTGTCAATTAATATTTGACTGTTTATTCACTTTATATTTCATTGACACATAAATCACTAAAGGATATTATTTTTCAGAAGGGGTGGTATTGGTGGGCTACAGTGAATCACTTTCTAAAATGGTTCAGAAAAGTGGGTTAACACTCAAAGATCTAGCAGAAAAGTGCGGGGAACTCGGACAAAAGATTGATCCATCTTATATTAGTAAATTACAAACAGGGAAACAGCCACCTGCATCTGATGAAATAAATAAATCCATAGCTTTAGCCTGTGATGCCGATCCTGATATACTCCTTTATGAGGCTTATATTGAAAAAGCACCCGAATTTATTAAACAGTTTATTGCAAAGCTTATTCTCCAAGCGAGAAGTAGTGCTAAGATACTACTTACTGAATTAAAAAGTTCTTCCCCTTTAAATTCACACTTTCTAATCGATGAAATGATTGAACAAGCTTCTGACACAGATATTATTAAAATGTTTCTGTCATTTGATAATAACTTTCTTGAAAAACAAGGGGACAGTTTGCTATTAAAAGATCATGAAAAAAACGATGTAAAGTTGATAGTTAACGACCTGTTTGGTTTACAAATGCCAGATAATTCTATGTCTCCAATTATAGATAAAGGTGTTAAAATTCAATTAGATAGTGGAGCAACTATACGTGATGGTGATATTATTCTAGCGTTGCTATCTGATAACACATTTTTAATTCGTAGATATATTCCATATGAAAATAAAATAATTCTAATAGCCGAGAATAGCTCCTTTCCACCACTTACTCTTCAATCTTCAGAAATAAAAATTGGTGGAAGAGTAAAATCAATTACAAAAGAATTTTAACATCTCAGAATGTTTGAACTACCTTTACAAAAGAAAAAACTCGCCATGAACCAAAGGCGAGTTTTTTCTTTATAGTTCTGTATCACTAAATTCGATTGTAAAATATTTTAGTAATGAAGTTATTCGTTTTTTTCTAGAAGATTTAGATTTACTTGCAGATTGCATAGATTTATGATATTCAATAGTATTCTCATTTAAACGTTCATTTCTTAAATCTGTATAAAACTCATGGATTAATTTAATCATAGCTTCTGTTACAGGAATTTTTTTCTTGTACAAAAAATAAGCTAAATACCAGATTGCGTATAAATGACTTACTCCTTTAATTCTATAAGTTTCGTAATCCAAATTAAATAATTTGACTATTTCTTTTATTGCATTAAACTCAACCATTATCAGGTCAGATGTTTCTTGATCAATCTCATCAACAATATCTTTAAAGTATCGATCTATTTGTGCGTCGAATCCTTCAATTATATGTCCAATTTTTATCATAAGATACAATTCTGTTATAAAATTAGCATCTTCAAGTCTGTTCTTATTTAAATTACCTAAAAGATCAAGTAAATATTCATCACTTCTTAATTCTTCAATATTTTTGTACATAATGGTATCGTAAAAATTTGCTTTTCTCAATTCTTGAGGATTTAATCGTTCACCACCTCTATTTAACCGATCAAAAATATTATCCACTACTTTGGAATCTGGATACTCAATGTATTCAACATTAATTACATAACTCCAAAAATCAGAAATATAGTTTTTAATATCTTCATCTGTTTTAGAGATCTCCTTCAATTCTTCAAATGTTTTATTATTCATTAACCGATTTCCATAATCATCATTTCCAAAGGTGTCAGGTAAAGTTATTTCATTGTTGATAAAATCTACAATAGCATTTAGTCTTTGCTTACCATCAATTACATCAAAAGTAGTTCTGCCATTAGAAGTATCAATTTTCTGTTCCAAAAAAATAGGGGGAATTGGGAAATTTTTCATAATAGTATCGATTAAGAATGCTTTTTGACTCATATCCCATACATTTTTGTCTCTTTGATACGGAGGGTCAAAATTGTATTTATTTAATTGAAATTGTTCGTAAAATATGGATATTGGAAAATTCGTGTTTTTTCTACTGTATCTTTTGCTCATTAAATACTCTCCTCCAGCATATCGCTGTTAGTATCTTGTGTAAAATCAAATTCATTATGCCGAATACTAAACCCATTATTCACCTTTGTTTTAAATGAGAAACTAATTGAACCGTGCGGTTTGATTATTTTCACTTTAGCACTTTCATTATTTTCAAAGCCTTCAATATTAAAAGCAATCCCTTTGATCTCTAACAATCGTTCTAACCATATATCATAATTATAATTAATAACAACAATTTCGTCATATTTATCCTGACTTGCCTGAATCTTTTCAATTAATGGCACATTTACTCCGGTTAATTCTTCATCTGTAACTTTCGAGTTATAATATATGATTAAATATCTTAAATATGTGGTAAGTTCTCCATATGCTTTAAGAAATACATTATTATTTGGAGTGTCTAATTTTCCTTGCATATCTAATTTTTCTAAATTATTTAGTCTTGAAAAATTGAATACATTCACGCAAGTTATAATATCTTCAATTAGTTTAATACTTTCCTCTTTTGTCATAGTTGTTCTTGCGCCTAAAGTCCACAAGGCTTGACAATGTTTATAGGATAAGAACCCATTACTATTGCTGCCTGGCCAAGGAACTTCTGCACCTTTTCGAAACAAATTGATTAAGTCAATATCGTCATTTCTTTTTAGCCTATTTATTAGATCTATTGAAAACCCATTACCTAAAATTATGTATAGTCTTTTAATAATAATCTCCTCCAACAATTTCCAACATATCATCCGTTATACATTACCATATAAGATATTAATTTGGAAGATTACGAGATAAACAATTGGTCACTTTTTTGGTCACATACTGTAGTTTTTCAAAGGATATTAAAGGATAACAATGAGTAATAATTATTTGTTATATATTATTAGAAAAGCATAAAGGAAATAAGAGGATATTAAATGAAATACAATAGTTAATCTTGACAGGGTAGGGGTCAGTGGTTCGAGCCCACTACAGGTCATACAATTATTCCGTGGAAAAGCCTGATATCTAGGGCTTTTCTTTTTGTCCTGTTCTCCACCATGTTACGATAGCGCCCTTCGTGATGGAATTTGTATCATACAAATGAAACTAGGAGAGCCATACAAAAAAGCCACTCCATTTTGGGTGAAGTGGACTTAAATTCTTATAAAAAAGAAAAGACTCCACTTATTAGGTGAAGTCTTTCTGGAAAGTACATAGTACTTTCTCATAGGTTGTTTGTAGATTACTGCTC
>NZ_JBFTQB010000876.1:0-3034 GCF_056398785.1 Paenibacillus sp. 01T422
AAAGTGGCAGTGGTGCGTGAAATGGATGTGTGTTGAGRAGTTAACGATGTTAGACATCGTTAACGGAGGTTTGATAARCAAATTAGCTACTGTARGWRTGTTTTTCAGCGTTAAAGTGGCAGTGGTGCGTGAAATRGATGTGTGTTGAGRAGTTAACGATGTTAGACATCGTTAAYGGAGGYTTGATRMRCAAATTAGCTACTRTAAGTATGTTTTTCAGCGTTAAAGTGGCAGTGGTGCGTGAAGTGGATRTGTRTTGAGAAGTTAACGATGTTAGACATCGTTAACGGAGGTTTGATAAGCAAATTAGCTACTGTAAGTATGTTTTTCAGCGTTAAAGTGACAGTGGTGGATGAAATGAATGTGTGCAAAGGTACAGAAGCTGGTTAACGCCGATTACTCCTGCTATTTTCCGAAATCGATTCGAATTTAACCAATTAACTGGAATTTCTACAGCTAAATTCGCTTAATCCACCCGATTTCGGGTAGCTGCCAACAATTTAGCTGGAGCTTCTACCGCTAATTCATTCCCTGCCACCATGCAGCATAGATTAACTGTAGTTTTTCAGACTGTTGAGAAAGTGGCCTTTTTTAATTTTGAAGTAAAATGTGTCATTTCTTGATTCAAAAGTTGGCTCTCAGATCGTTTTAAATCAATTTTTCTTTTAATAGGAGAGATCCACCACATTAAAATCAAACTGACGGAAACTGCATACATCCGCCCCGACAGAAGGTTTCTGGAGAACTGCCAGAGGTTTGGCAGGGGCTAGCTCACTTGGTGAATAACCCTTAAGAAACCATTGCTTTGTCGTATTATTAAGAGTTGAAATGTGATTCATAAAGCTTCTCGTCAGCTCTAGGTCATTGATTTCAAGATCCTGTTGGATCGATTGCAGCAGAAAGCCCGGTGTTGCTCCATTGCGAATAAGATCTGTGCAATTTTCTACGATAAAGTCAGCCTCTTCATACGAAATCGTGTAGTTTTTGCGAATAAAGTCCACAAACGCTTTGTGTGCCGGCGTCCGATCCACAAAATCTTGCTCACCAGCAGCTAGAAGCTGCTCTTTGGTGAATGGGTACAGGGAGAGACTCAAGCGGGACTCCTGCTCCTGCTGCACTTGTTTCGGATTGTTCAAAAGGACGTTATGATAGCCCCTGGAGTCCGGTACGATTTGCATATAGAAGAGAATCGAATCCACTATGACATTTAAGTATTCATACCGATACAACTTCGTCCCCATATAGCTCTCAACGAGGTCAAGCAGCTCTTCCGTACTCAGATGACCATAGTAATACAATAGGCCGTTCGTGAGCTTAATCCATTCCGCATTTCTTTGAAACTTCTCGCGGAAGTATTTGTAATCCAGCTTCTGAAAGCTTTCACGCACTTCCTGAGGCATGGCTACGGCAGGTTTCCCGTTGTGCATGCCAGCGAAAAGCAGTCCCCGCTCCATAAAATAAGAAATCTGATCTAGATCAATCATTGAACGAGGGGAAACACCGCCGCGCCCAGCAATTTGCTTCATAATTTGATAGCGTGTGTCATCGAATTTAAAAAATAAACTTGGCAGCGCGTTAGGAATGTGCTCCACCAGTGCCATAGCTAAATCCTGTTTTTTTAATGTGCTTACACCTTTAATCTCCAAATTAGTCCGAATCTCCGTAAGATCGCCTTTCGTTAATCGAACAAGACAGTCAGCGAGTGAAAGCGGAATTGTAAGCTCGGGTCCAAACTCCTCCCCTACATAAGCCTCATTCTGATTTTTGGCGCTCTTGCGCTTGTCCATTTTCTTCATCCTTTCCGAAAAGAAAAACAACTTCAACTTTTAATGACATCCTACCATTGTACAGTTTATATAGCGTTTGGGATAGAGTTTCCCACTAGTTTCCATAAAAGTTAACGAAATAGCCATAAAAAAGGCACCTGCCAACCTATTGGCAAGTGCCTTGCAAAGCCTTATTAAATCCTTATAAAGTCGAGTTAAACCGGTCGCATGGCCACTCCCGCGAAGAAGCTGAGCATGAACTGCACCGCAAGGCGCGAGGTCACATTCCGCACGTCGACGGTCGGGTCAATGCAGACAAAATCCAACCCCTGCACCTTCGGAAGCGCTCCTAAGCGATGCAGGGCATCCATGGCGTCCCATGGGTGCATGCCGCCAGTACCGATTGCAGGACAACCCGGTGCGTAAGCCTGGTCGATCACATCTACATCAAAGCTTACGTACAGTATATCCGTATCCTTTCCAGCAAGCTCAATCGCCTCATCAAGTACAGCATCAATCCCCATGCGTCTTACATCCCGTGAGGTGTATACGTGCACACCTTTGCTTATTACATAGTCATGATATGGCTTAGAGTTCATAAACCCCCGAATTCCGATTTGCACGATGTTAGGCCCGTGAACCACACCCGACTCCAGGATGCCGCGAAACGGCGTACCGTTGGTCACACCACCATCCTCGAAGTTACGCACATCATGGTGTGCATCAAAATGGATGATGCCCACCTTCTCGCCGGGGTAGCGGTCAGCAAAGGCTTTGAGCGACGGACAGCTCGTTGAATGATCGCCGCCAACAATAATCGGAATCAGATTAGGCTGCTCCTTGTACAGAGCCCGAAGACTCTGCTCGATACGCCGATGGCATTCCGCGATGTCAGTCACATGCATCTGGATATCGCCGAGGTCACGGACAGCCAAATCCTGCAAATCGACCCCATATTCCATCGAATAGGTCGTAAATGACTTGAATGCCGCACGAATCGCGGCAGGGGTCGTCGAAGCGCCTGAATGCGAGATCGACGACTTGGATAAAGGGACGCCGACGATCCCTGCGAGAAGCTTCTCGTGACCGTCCCATGGACGAATCCACCCAGCTACTTTGGTTTCCATATGATCACGGAATGCAGCTTGATCGGGTGATGCCAAAAAAGGAATCTCGTGGCTCATACGACTTCCACCTCCCCTTCAGTTCCCGTCACAAGCATGCGTTTCCATACGACCATTTTCCCGTTTTTCATCACACCATACGTG
>NZ_JBFTQB010000877.1:0-2706 GCF_056398785.1 Paenibacillus sp. 01T422
ATTGTAGCCATCTGGAGTTCCATTGGCTCTCACATGATCATCTTCTTGTCTGGTCTTCAAGGCATCTCGGAGTCCTATTATGAAGCCGCATCAATCGATGGGGCAGGCTCTTTCACTAAATTCACACGAATTACACTGCCTCTATTAACGCCGACGATTTTTTTCGTCATGGTAACGTCTCTTATTGGTGCGTTCCAGGTATTTGATTACATCTATATGATGGTTGGCGAAATTGTGATGGAATCTACGCAGTCGATTGTTTTCTTATACTACAAATACGGGTTTCTCAAAAATGCCAAGGGGTACGCCTCTTCCATTGCCGTTATGCTGTTTATCATTATCATGCTGATTACGTATGTTCAAATGAAAATTCAGAAGAAATGGGTTCACTACGAGTGAGAGGGGCGAGTGTATGAATACGAAACCAGTCAATCAGAAATCGCTTCAGATCGGCGGAATCCATCTTATCCTCATATTGGGTGCACTAATCATGGTTACGCCGTTTATTTGGATGTTTCTTACATCGGTAAAAACATTAGGAGAGTCAACGGCAATTCCTCCCGTTATGCTGCCAAAAGCTTTTCAATGGAGCAATTATGCGAAAGTTTTTGTAAACTTGCCGTTTTTCACTTTCTATTGGAATACATTTATTACAACTTTGATTAAAGTGATAGGCCAACTTATTATTTGCTCGTTAGCGGCATATGCTTTTGCCAGAATTGTTTTTCCAGGGCGTCAGTTCTTCTTCATCCTGATGTTGTCAGTACTCATGGTTCCTGGGCAAGTGTTTCTCATTCCGCAGTATATGATTATGAAAGATCTCGGCTGGTTGAACTCTTTGACAGCACTGATTGTACCTGGTTTATTCAGTGCCTTCGGGACGTTTCTGCTGCGCCAATTCTTTATGACCTTACCGAATGAACTGGAAGAAGCTGCGAAGCTAGATGGCTGCAATCAGTTCCGAATTTATTGGCAAATCATGATGCCGCTTGCGAAATCCGGGATGATCGCGTTGGCAATTTTCACAATGCTGTGGTCATGGAACGATTTGATGTGGCCGCTGATCGTCAATTCCTCGCCGGATAAAATGGTGCTTTCCGCAGGTATCGCTTTCCTGGAAGGGGAGCACAAAACGAATTACACGATCATTATGGCAGGCTCCATGATGGCGATTTTGCCAATGATCATTATTTTCTTTGTTTTCCAACGTTCTTTTATTCAAGGAATTGCATTCACAGGAAGTAAGTCTTAGATTTTGGCATATAGTAGCCTATCATGACATTTACATACGAAGTGACAGGAGATGAGTATTTGATGCAAAAAGTAACGGCTATCCTGCTCGGGGCAGGTGATCGAGGGGCGCAAGCTTACGCGCCATATGCACGGAATTACCCGCATGAATTACAAATTGTAGCAGTTGCTGAGCCGAATGAGGAGCGTCGTGCTGCCTTTACTTCCGCTCATCAGATTGCACCGGAACATGCTGTTGAGAATTGGGAGCAGCTGCTTGCACAGCCGAAGCTGGCAGATATCGCCATCATTTGTACGCAGGATCAAATGCACTATCATCCAACGCTACGAGCGCTGGAGCTTGGGTATCACGTTTTGCTGGAGAAACCGATGTCTCCTAGTCCGGAAGAGTGTGTGGAAATGGAGCTCATGGCGAAAAAGCATAACAGGCTGCTAACCATCTGCCATGTCCTGCGTTATACGGCCTTCTGGACGGCAATGAAACGAGTGATTACAGAAGGCAAAATCGGGCAAATCGTCAATATTCAATTGAATGAAAATGTCGGTAATATGCATATGGCACACAGTTTTGTACGCGGCAATTGGAATAATTCGGATAAATCTTCTCCTATGATATTAGCCAAATCCTGCCATGACATGGATATTCTCTCCTATATCATGGGTGAGCCGTGCGAGCGTATCAGCTCTTTCGGGTCGCTAATGCATTTCAAAGAAGAGAATGCACCTGCAGGTGCGCCTGCGCGCTGCTTGGATGGCTGCCCAGCTGAAGCGAGCTGTCAGTACTATGCGCCTAAATATTATTTGGGGGCAGGTCGCCGTTGGGCACGTAAATTTACAACGGATACGAGTAACGAAGGCATAGTTGAAGCTCTTAGAACGACGCCATATGGAAAGTGTGTGTACCGCAGCGATAATAATGTCGTTGATCACCAAGTCGTCAATATGGAGTTCGAGAGTGGTGCCACAGCGATGTTCAGTATGTGTGGTTTTACACGAGATAACACACGAATTCTGCAAATCATGGGCACGAAGGGCGATCTTCGCGGTAATATGGAAGAGAACGAATTCACCATTCATGACTTTGTGACGAATGAGAAAACCACCGTGCGTGTGCATGCCTCAGAAGAGGGGCACAACGGGGGCGACGCGGGTATTGTACGGAGCTTTCTGAGCGAAGTCAGAACGTATAACGGCGGAGAAAGCAGTTCTTCCGCATCGGTTTCGGTGCGCAGCCATCTGATGTCGTTCGCAGCGGAAGAATCCCGTTTGAATGGTGGCAAGCCGATTGCGATTGAAGAGTTTTACAAACGACTTGTTACGATATAAACAAAACGCAAGCGGCCAGAGGGACTGGCTGCTTGCGTTTTTTAGGAAGACGGGTAGTAAATGAGCGTCTTATATACAGCTTTGTGATCCGACAAATTCGTATATGTGTGCGGACGATCTGCTGTGAAA